>NZ_JAALED010000445.1:0-5141 GCF_014145155.1 Dietzia sp. B19
GGCGGTCGCGCTGGGCCTGCGCCGCTGCCCGGGACCGCAGCACCAGGATCACGCCGACCGCGCTGACCGCCATACCGACAGCCGCGAGAAGAGTGATCGGCACCCCGAACATCAGCCACACCCACACCATGGTGGTGGGCGGGGTGAGGTAGAGCAGGACGCTGGCCACCGTGGCGCCCCTGGTGCGGGTGACGAACACGTAGAGGACGTACCCGCAGAGCGTGGAGAGGAACACCAGCCAGGCCACCGCCACCCAGAACTCGGGCTCGGCCGGCACCGCGCCCTGCCCGGCCAGCAGCATCGCGGCGACCAGGGCCACCGCCGCGACGACCGACTGCATGGTGATGGACTGGAGGAGGGTCTCCGTGGGCCTGAGACGCTGGGTGAGGACCGTCCCCGTGGCCAGACTCAGCATCCCGGCCACCGGGAACAGGTAGGCCCACCACGGGGCACTGCCGGCACCCAGGCCGCCCGAGACCACCACCACGACGCCCGCCATTCCGAGCAGCATGCCGATCCACATGACCGGTGTGGTCCGTTCCCCGAGGAACCTGCCCGCGACCGTCGCCACGAGTAGTGGCTGCAGCGCCGCGATCAGCGCCGCCGTCCCGCCGTCGACGCCGCGGGCGACGCCCTCGAAGATCATGAACAGGAACACGGCCTGACTGAACAGACCCAGCACCGCCTGCCGCGCCCACGCCCTCCGGTCGGTCAACCGCACGCGGAGCACGAGGCAGACCGAGAGCAGCAGGAGCCCGAGGATCGAGAACCGCCAGCCGAGCAGCTGCAGCGAGGTCCCACCGGTCCGGGTCCCGAGCTCCGCGCCGACGTAGCCCGAACTCCACATGATCACCAGTGCCACCGACGCCAGATGGCCGGCGTTGCGGCGGAGCGCATCTCGAGCGGGCTGGGACATCGGCACAGCCTACGAAGCGGCCGGTCTCGTCGTCGTCGTACCGTCGGCCCCACCCCCGACCCCCGCGCACGACATCCGGCGGCGGGGGCGACGGCGGGCGGGCATTCCCCCACGCCGACGATCACCGTTCCGGCCTCGAGCCGGGTGCCTGTGCGGCGCACTCTTCCCATACTGTGTGCCACACAGTACCGTGTGAGGCATGAGCGACGGAGTGGACGCGGTGCTGGGGACCCACCTGCAGGAGCTCCGGCGCGGCTCGGTGGTGCTGGCGAGCCTGCTGGCCTGCATGCGACCGCGCTACGGGTACGCCCTGCTCACCACGTTGGCCGAGGCCGGGATCTCGACCGAGGCCAACACCCTCTACCCACTGCTGCGCCGCCTGGAGGGTCAGGGGCTGCTCACCTCCACGTGGCGGACGGAGGAACCCCGACCCCGCAAGTACTACGAGACCACCGCGCTCGGTGCCCAGACCGCCGAGCTGCTCCACTCCGAATGGCAGGCGCTGGGCGCCTCCTACACCGATCTGCGGAAGGCGGAGACGTGATGTCCACACTGACCGATCGCTACATCGCCGAGGTGGTCCGGCGGCTGCCGGGCAGCACGAGCGACGACATCTCCGCCGAGATCGCCGCGACCATCGACGACATGGTCGCGGCCGAGCTCGACCGGCACGGCGACGGCGCCGCGGCTCCCGACCCCGACTCGATCGAGCGCGCCGTGCTCGGTCGGCTCGGTGACCCCGCCGCGCTGGCGCGTCGCTACTCGGGCGCACGGCACTACCTCATCGGGCCCGAGGTCTACCCGGCGTGGCTGCGTGTCCTGCGCTGGCTCATGCCGATCGTCGGCGCCCTGGCGGCGCTCACGAGCGCGATCGTCTACGTGGTGACGGCCCCACAGGCCGAACTGGGCGGCCTCATCGGTGAGGTCGTCAGCGGGGTGGTGTCCGCCCTGCTGTGGGCGTTCGCGGCCTGGACCCTGCTCGTGGTGATCGTCGAGCGGACCACGCCCGAGGGGGGCCGCAACCCCTTCACCACGTCGACCGCGTGGGACCCGTCGGACCTCGACCATCCGCGGGTCCGGCCGGACACCCGCATCGACGCGATCGTCTCGTTGAGCCTCCTCGCGCTGCTCGCCGCCGTGCCCTTCGTGCCGTCGACGTTCCTCTACATCGGACACCTCAACGGCGGCGAGACGGTGGTGAACCCGGACATCCCCACCGTCTGGCTCGCGGGCTACCTGGCCCTGATCGGGGTGCTGGCGCTGGTGCAGATCCGGCGCCTGGCCCGCCCGGGCAGGTCCCGGCGGCGACTGGCCGTCGAGGTGGTCACCGACATCGTGTTCGGCGCCTTCCTCACGATCCTGGTCCTGACCCAGGAGTCGGTGATCCACCCCGACCTCGTCTCGGCCGACGGGGACGAGCTGCCGGCCGCGGCGATCCGATGGAGTGTCGTCGCGACCGTCTGGGTGATCGTGATCTGGGACCAGGTCGAGACCCTCCGGGCGCATCGGCGGGACACGGCCGCGACCCGGTGAGTCGTGGGCGGGGGGACGAACGACCAACGCCCCCGTCCGCGTGGACGAGGGCGCTGCCGGTACCGCTGTTGTGCGCCCGAAGGGACTCGAACCCCTAACCTCTTGATCCGTAGTCAAGTGCTCTATCCATTGAGCTACGGGCGCATTATTCATCTGTCGTGCCAGTTCAACCGGTCACCCGGTGCTCCGGCATGGCGGAGGCGAGAGGATTTGAACCTCCGGTCCCCTTTAAGGAGGACAACTCATTAGCAGTGAGTCCCATTCGGCCGCTCTGGCACGCCTCCTGGAGGCTCTGCTGAGCCAACGAGGGATAACAGTACACACCGGTCGGCGCGGTGCGCAAAACGGCCGGACACCCCGCCGTCATCCGGTGGTCCTACTCTGTACGCATGTCCCCCGACGTGCGCAGCGACCTCGACGCCATCCCCTCCTACGTCCCCGGCGCCACCGTCCCGGGAGCGGTCAAGCTGGCCTCCAACGAGACCACCGCGGGACCGCTGCCGAGCGTGGCGGCCGCCATCGTGGACGCCGCGGCCGGGGTGAACCGCTACCCGGACATCACCGCCGGAGCGCTGGTGTCCCGGTTGGCGGAGTTCCTCGGGATCCCGTCGCGCAACATCACCGCGGGCTGCGGCTCGGTGGCGCTGTGCCAGCAGCTCGTCCAGGCGGTGTGCGCACCCGGGGACGAGGCCCTCTACGGCTGGAGATCGTTCGAGGCCTACCCCATCATCGCGCGCATCGCGCACGCCGTCCCCGTCCCGGTCCCGAACCGGGCCGACGGCACCCTGGACCTCGAGGCGATCGCCGACGCCGTGACCGACCGGACCCGGCTGATCTTCGTCTGCACCCCCAACAACCCCACCGGGCCGGCGGTCTCCCACGCCGAGCTCACCGCGTTCCTCGACCGCGTTCCGGAGCGGGTCACGGTGGCGCTGGACGAGGCGTACTACGAGTACCTCCGATCCGACGACCCGGTCGACGGCGTGGCCGAGTCCATGGCCAGGCCCAACGTCGTGGCTCTGCGCACGTTCTCCAAGGCGTACGGCCTGGCGGGGCTGCGCGTGGGCTACCTGACCGGGCCGGCGGACCTGGTGGTGTCGGTGGGGAAGATGGTCGTCCCGTTCTCGGTGAGCTCGCTCGCCCAGGCCGCCGGGATCGCCTGCCTCGACGCGGGCGACGAGCTCCGCGCCCGCACGGATGCGGTGGTGGCCGAACGCACGAGGGTCCGGGACGCGCTGATCGATCTCGGCCATGCCGTGCCGGAGAGCCAGGCCAACTTCGTGTGGCTGCCGCTCGGTGACGCCGCGGCCGAATTCGACTCGCACTGCCGCGACCACCTCGTCGTCACCAGGTGCTTCGCCGGCCACGGGGTGCGGGTGACGATCGGCGACCCGGTCGAGAACGACCGCCTCCTGGACGCCGCACGCGCTTTTGTGACCGGAACGTGACTGTTCCGGCGGGCTCCCGTGACCTCACACCGGCACAGTGGGCAAGGTTCGCGTGCGCAGAGCGGTGCTCCCGCTGGTGATCACGCGTGCCCGCGACGGATCGACACCGAAGGACATCGAAGGAGCCGGATGAGACAGCAGAGTTCATGGGACGACATGAACTCCTCGCTGGTCGGCACCCGCGTATGGTCCGGCTCACCATCCCCGGCGGACCACCACGGACCGGGCTCCCCCTCGCTCCGCCGGACCGCGATCGTCACACTGGTGATCGTGGCCATCGGCGCCCTGGTCCTCACCCTCGCCGCCACCCCGCTCGCCGGTGCCCGCACCGGCGAGTCCGGCCGACCCTGGACGCCCTCGGAGGAGACGCAGTCGGTGCGCATCCTCGGCATCGGCGAGTTCTCCGGTGCGTTGACCCGGCCGGTGGGGTTCCAGGGCCAGCTCCGGGACGGCTCGGGAAACGTTCGGCCGGCGGGCGGTGGGGCCCACCTTGCCGCCACGGTGGGCAAGCTGCGCGACCAGGCCGGTGACGCGATGCTGCTGGCCACCGGTGACTCGATCGGTGGGACCGCTCCGGAGGCGGCGCTGCTGGGCGACCGGCCGACGATCGAGTTCTTCAACCGTCTCGGCGTGGACGGCGCCGGAGTCGGGAGGCGCGAGCTCGAGAAGGGGGCCGACCACGTCCGCTCCCTGGTCCGTCCGGGGTGCCGCACCGAGCAGGACTGCCGGGTGGACCCGCCCCTGCCACCGTTCCGCGGCGCGGCCTTCCCGTTCCTGGCCTCCAACGTCGTCCCCTCCCCCGACGCGGCTCCCACCTTCCCGTTCGCGATCCACCGCATCGGCGACGTCCGCGTGGGGGTCGTGGCCGTCACCCTCCCCTCCGACAGCGCCCCGGAGACGACGACCCGGCTCGCCGACCCGGTCAAGGCGGTCAACGAGACCGTGGAGGCGCTGCAGTTCCTCGGCGTGGAGGCGATCGTGGGCCTGGTGCAGTCCACCACCGTGCACGGCAACCTCGATCCCGGCGCCTGCCCCGACGAACTCACCGAGCTGGACCTGGTCAAGCGCCTGGACCCCGCCGTCGACGCGCTGATCGTCGGCGCCTCGGGCGGTCCCGCGACCTGCCGGGTGCGGGACGCGGAGAACGACGAGCGGGTGGTGGTGGCGCCCGCGTCCCACGGTCGGTCGGTCACCGTCGTCGACCTCGCCGTCGACCCCGCCACCGGCGACGTGATCCGCCCGCA
>NZ_JAALED010000446.1:0-5026 GCF_014145155.1 Dietzia sp. B19
CCCGTGCGGGGGTCGACCGGCCCGCGCACGGCCCGGGCGGGGGCGTCGGGAGCGGGGGCGTCGGGAGCGGGATCAGCCATCAGCGGGCGCCTTTCCGGGAATCGAGGATCGAGTGGCCGTACTCCACCAGCTCGCGGATCTGCGGGCCGATGCCACCGAAGTCCTGTCCGGCCATGTCCCCGGCCTCGGAGCGGGTGGCCACACCCTGGGCGATCGCCGCGAACTTGAACGTCGCGAACGCCAGGTACCAGGGCATGTGTGCGGGATCCGTGCCGGTCGCGGAGCAGTACCTGTCCAGCAACCGCTGCGGGCCGGGCCACCCGGGGCCCGTGGTCAGACTCGGGATGAGCGGGACCTCGGGTCCGTCGGGATCGCCCCAGTACAGAACGGTCTGGGCGAGGTCGGCCACCGGATCGCCGAGGGTCGACAGTTCCCAGTCGAGGATCGCCTTGATCCGCCCCGGATCGTCGGCGTCGACCACACAGTTGTCCATGCGGTAGTCACCGTGGATGATCCGCGACGACGGCGAGGTGGGCAGGTCCCGGCCGAGTCGCGCGGCCAACTCGGGCAGGCGGTCCGCGCGGACGCTCGCGCTCGCCTTCTCCGACTGTCCGAGCCACCTGCGCAGCTGCCGATCGAGGTAACCCTCCGGCCGCCCCAGATCCCCCAGGCCGACGGCGTCCTGATCCACTGCGTGGAGAGCGACCATCGCGTCGATCTGCGCGTCCGCCATGGCCGCCTTGTCGTCGTCGGACTCGGCGTAGCCCGGCGGCAGTTCGTCGCGGATCACGTGACCGACGACCTTCTCCATCACGTAGTACGGGACACCGAGGTCCTCGCCGGTGGTCTCGTTGAGCACGATCCCGGCCACCGGGACGTCCGTCGACGCCAGCCCCAGCTGGATGCGCGCCTCGCGCCCCATGTCGTGGGCGCTCGGGAGGAGCTCACCCGTGGGCGGCCGACGCAGGATGAGCTCGCCGGCGTCCGAGCGGAGCGTGAACGTGAGGTTGGACTTGCCCCCCGCGATCAGCTCGGCGGAGAAGTCCGTCCAGGCCGCCTCGCCCGTGGCCTCGGCGATCTTGGGGCCCACGACGTCGGGGCGGAGGAGTCGGTCGACCGCCGGGCCGGCGGACGATTCTGGTGGAGTGGTCATGGGGTGATCCTCGCGGTTGATGGGCGGCCGGATGACCGGAACGGGCACGGACTAGTCGTGGCCGACCGTGTGCAGGTCGTTGCCGCGGGTCTCCTTCATGATCGCCGTCGCGATGATGGTGCAGACGCAGAGCACGATGATGTAGGCGCTGATCATCCAGTACACGTCCCACTCGATGAACTGGGCGTTGAGGTACGGGGCGCTGCCGCCGAAGACGGCGACGGACAGGGAGTAGGCGAAGCCGATGCCGGCCGTGCGCATCTTGGTGGGGAACGCCTCGGACATGAACGACGAGAGGATGGATCCGGCCGCGGCGACCAGCGTCATGGCGATCAACGAGGTGAGGAACAGGGTCCACGGCCGGTCGTCGATCATCCCCATCAGGAACGGGGTGGTGACGATGGTGCCGACGGCGAAGATGAAGATCACCGGACGACGTCCGATCTTGTCCGACAGCAGGCCCCACAGCGGAAGGGTGCACAGGGCGATCAACTGGCTGCCGAAGATCATCCAGAAGGCGGCGCCCGCATCCATGTCGCGCTGGGTGATGGCGAAGGTGGAGGCGTACGAGCTCCAGGTGTAGTGGGCCACGGTGATGCCGGAGACCATGGTCACGACCAGCGCGATCGCGCGGGCCAGACGGCCCTTGGAGAACGTGACGACCGGGGAGGTCGGGTCGGCGACGGCGGCCTCGGCGGCCTTGTCGAAGACGTCGGACTCCTCCATCCCGGCCCGCAGGTACAGCACGAACAGGGCGAACACGGCACCGAGCAGGAACGGGATGCGCCAGCCCCACTCGCCGACGGCGGACTCGGACAGCACGGCGGTGATGGTGCCGCCCACGCCGTAGGCGATCACGGTGCCGCCCATGATGGCGACGAAGACCAGGCTCCCCCACATCCCGCGACGGTGGGGCGGCGCGATCTCGGCGACGTAGCTGTACGCGGTCGCGGACTCACCACCGTGCGCGAAGCCCTGGACGATCCGGCACAGCAGGAGCAGCACGGAGGCGAAGACACCCAGGGTCTCGTAGCTCGGCAGCAGTCCGATCAGCAGGCTCGCGCCCGCCATCATGAGCATGGTGGTGATGAGGACCCACTTGCGGCCCTTGACGTCGGCGATCCGGCCGAAGACGATCCCGCCGAGCGGCCGGACGAGGAAGCCCACGGCGAAGACGGCGAAGGTCGCCAGCAGGGCCGAGACCGGGTTCTCGTTGTTGAACATCGCCGCCGCGATGAACGGGGCGAACACCGCGTAAGCGGTCCATTCGTACCACTCGAACAGCTGCCCGGTGGTGCTGGCCGCGAGCGACCTCTTGGCGTTCCTGTTGCCCTCGGCGGACTGCGTCGGGGTGACCTCCGAGGGGAGGTCGGGGCGGATGCTGGCCTCGGCCATGTCATCTCCTTCGGGTCGGGTGAGGGGTCTGGGGAATCAGGAGGGGGTGTGCTCGTCGCGGAGTTCGCGGCGACGGATCTTGCCGGTCTGGGTCTTGGGCAGCTCGCCGACCACGTGGACCTCGGCGGGCCTCTTGTAGGCGGCGAGTCTGGAGGCGGCGAAGGCGACCAACTCCTCCCCGGTGGCGGTGCGGCCCGCCTTGAGGGAGACGAACGCGACCACCTTCTCGCCGCGGTACTCGTCCGGCAGGCCCACGACCGCGGCCTCGAAGACTGCGTCGTGCTCGTACAGGACGTCCTCGACCTCGCGGGGCCAGACCTTGTACCCGGAGGCGTTGATCTGGTCCTTGAGCCTGTCGACGAGGTAGACCCAGCCGGCGGAGTCCATGACGGCGACATCACCGGTGTGCAGCCGGCCGCCGGGCATCGCCCCGGCGGTGGCCGCGGCGTTGCGCCAGTACCCGGACACGATCTGAGGTCCGCTGAGGACGAGCTCGCCCTGCTGCCCCGGCGGGACGGGTCGATCGTCGACGCCCACCACGCTCGCGTCGACCCCCGGGAGTGGGACCCCGACGGAGAGCGTCCCGCTGGCCTCGTCCACGGGGGCGCGGAGTCCGGGCGGGACGGCGACGACCCCCGAGGTCGTCTCGGTCATCCCGTAGGCGTTGTGGATGTAGTGGCCGAACCGCTCCCGGAACCGCTCGACCGTCGACGGCGGGATCGGTGCTCCCCCGCTGTAGAGCGTCTTGACGGACCCGAAGTGCTCCGGGCCGGCCTCGTCCAGACGCATGAGCGCGTTGAAGGCCGTGATGGACCCGATCGTGTAGGTGACCCGGTGTTCGCGGAAGGCGTCCAGGACGACCTCGGGCCGGAAGCGCCCGGCGAAGACCAGGGCGGTGTCCCCCAGCAGGCCGAGGGTCGCGTTGATGACGGCACCGGTGATGTGGAACAGCGGCGCTATGGCCAACACCACGTCTCCCGGCACGATGCCGACGAAGTCGGCGAAACTCCGGGCCACGGCCACCACGTTCGCGTGCGAGTTCATCGCACCCTTCGGGGGACCGGTGGTCCCCGAGGTGTAGGTCAGCAGCGCGAGGTCGTCCGGTGACACCGTGACGGGAGCCGGGGTCCGACCCGAGAAGTCGGAGATGAGCCGCACGAGATCGCCGTCCTCCGACGGCACTCCCGGGTCCGTTCCGCCGAATACCCGGGGGTCGTTCCTGGTCTGGAGGTCCCGCTCGCTGGTGCTCAGGATCCACCGGGCGTCGGTGCCCTCCACGCTCTCGCGGATCGCGGCGACGTCCCGGTCGGTGGCGATGATCCCCACCGCGCCGGAGTCCTCGACGGGCAACCGGAGCTCGCGACCGAAGTACATCGGGTTGAGGACCACGGCGGCGGCGCCGATCTTCCACAGGGCGAGCAGCGCCAGCGCGTACTGCGGGATGTTCTGCAGGTGGATGCCGACGCGGTCGCCGCCCCGCACCCCTCGATCCTGCAGCGCCGCGCCGAGGGCGTCCGACATGCGGTCGACCTCACGCGCCGAGAGGAGGGTGTCGAAGTACGCGACCGCGGTCCGGTCCGGACTCGTCGCGACCCGGTCGCGCCAGGCGTCGACCAGCGTCGCCCGCCGCCCCGCGAGGCCCTCGTCGAGACCCGGACGGTACAACTCCCGCCACGGGCGCGGGTTCGGTCCGTTCATCATCGCCCTCCGCTCCGTCGGCCCGACCGAGCGATCGCTCGGTCCGATGTAGTGTTACCCACACCACATCACGTGTCAAGTGATCGACAGCTAGGGTTTTTCGATGACCGAGGAGAGTCCACCGATGAGCGACTGGCGAGAATTCGGGCCCGACACCCTGTCGCCCCCGTTACGTGCCGCGTTGGTCGTCTTCGCGCGACACGGGTACCACGGCGCCTCGATCAGGATGATCGCCGAAGAGGCCGGACTGTCCGTTCCGGGCCTCTACCACCACTATCGCTCGAAACAGGCGATCCTCGCGGCCGTGGTGGACACGGCGATGGCGGAGATGCTCGAGCACACCGGCGCGGCCGTGGAGGACGCCGGGAACCACCCGGTCGCCCGCTTCGAGAACCTCGTGGAGTGCCTCGCCCGCTTCCACATGGCCAGGCGGGACCAGGCGTTCGTGGCCTCCACGGAGATGCGGAGCATGGACCCGGGCGTCCGCGCCCACCACATCGCCCAGCGCGACTCCCAGCAGGCGATGCTCGAGGAGGCCATCCGGGCCGGCGTCGACTCGGGGGACTTCGCCTGTGAGCACCCCGAGGACGCGGCCCGCGCGATCTCGTCGCTGTGCGTGTCGATCTCCTCCTGGTACCGCCCCGACGGCCCGCTGACGAGAGACGACGTGGTGGCACGACACCTGTACTTCGCCCGCGGCATGGTGGGCGCGGCCCGGGCCGGCGGCGTCGCCGACCCGTCACCGTCCCCGAGTTGACCGGCCCTTCCCCCGCGGCGCCT
>NZ_JAALED010000447.1:0-1896 GCF_014145155.1 Dietzia sp. B19
GGGCGGCTACCGAGGAGTCGCACAGGCGCGCGAGCGAGACGTCAGGCGCGGGAGCGCCTGCAGGTCGCCGCGAACCGAGGGCCGGGGGCTGGCGGCGGGTCTCGACTCCGCCTACTTCCTCGGCCTGGGCAGCTCCCTCGTCCGCGGCGCCAGTCCCCACTGGTGGCGGCCCAGCCGGGAGGGCGGGAGCAGTGCGTCGAAGTCGGGGAGCCCGTCGTCCGCCAGGACATCACCGGAGATCGCCACTCTCACTACGCGGCCCAGGAGCATCGCACTGGTGCCGAGGTCGATCACGTCATGGCGCACGCACTCGAACGCGATCGGCGCCTCGGCCACCCGCGGCGCCGACACCACCTCGGAGGGCTCGGCGGTCAGGCCGGAGAGGACGAACTCGTCGACCTCCGGGCCGACCGGGGCCGAGGTGGCGTTGATGAGCTCCATCAGCGACTCGGTGCCGATGTTCACCACGAACTCCCCGGTCTCGACCACGTTGCGGTACGTGTCCTTGCGGCCGATCGAGGTGACCGAGAGGATCGCGGGGTCGGCGCAGGCCACGGTGAAGAACGAATACGGCGCGAGGTTCGACACCCCGTCGGCGGAGACGCTCGAGACCCAGGCGATGGGCCGGGGAGTGACCGACGCCGTGAGCAGGGCGTACAAGCCCTTGGCCGGGGGATCGTCCGGTGTGTGGATGGTGCGCATCTCGCCATTGTCCCGCCGTCTCGGGGGGAGTGACGTGATCCCGGTCACAGCTGCTCTAGCCTGGGGCGGCGAGTACATGACGGTGAGCGGGGCGGGCGAGAGGGGCCGGGGACGATGACGGAGACGAGAGTCCGGATCCCACTGCGGGATCAGCTGTGGCTGATGATGGATCGCCCGGACAACCTCATGTACATCAACTCGGTGATGTGGTTCTCGGAGATCCCCGACTGGGACGCGGTCACCGAGGCCATCGCCACCCGGATGGTCGAACCCCACCCGGTGTTCCGTCGGGTCCCGGTCCGTGAGGGCAGGCGGTGGTACTGGCAGGACGATCCCGATTTCGACATCTCCCGCCATCTGGTCCGACGGCGCCTTCCCTCGCCGGGCGGGCGCGCCGAGGCGGAGGCGCACGTCGCCGAGCAGATGGGGCTGCAACTCCCCGACGACCGCCCCATCTGGCGCGCCGAGTTCATCGAGGGCTACCACGGTCACGGTGGCGACCGGGAGGGGGCGCTCCTGTTGTTCCGCGTCCAGCACGGGATGGTCGACGGGATCCGCTTGACCCAGCTGGTCCTGGGGTTGTGCGACCGCGACGACGACGACCCGCTGCCCAACGTGGGTCGGGAGCTGTCCTCATCGGGCGGCGGTGTCCTGGGCGCGGTGGGCCAGGCCGGGGCAGGGCTGGCCAAGGACACGCTCGGCATCGCCCGCGGCCTCGCGGGCGCCACGATCAGATTCCCCGTGACGATGGCGCGACTGACCAGGGACGTGGTGGCCCCGGGCGGGGAGCTGTCCCGGGTGCCCACGCGTGTCGTGGAATCCCTCGCCGACACCATCGATCCCACCAACATGACGACCAACACCTACCGCTCGGTTTTCCGCCTGCTGTTCGAGCCCCGTTCCCCCGAGCTGTCGTGGAGTGGCCACGCCCACGCCCGGAAGAAGGTCTCCTGGGTCACCGGGGTGGACCTCGCGGCCGTCAAGAGGGTGGCGGCGGAGCACGACACCACCGTCACCTCGGTGATGATCGCCGCGGTGTCCAAGGCGCTCACCCGGTACCTCGACGCCCGCGGTGACCGACGGGTCTCCGACATCAACCTCATGGTGCCGGTCTCGCTGACACCGAGCACCGACGACCTCCCGGAGGAGCTGGGCAACCACATCACTCTCATCCTCATGCGCCTGCCGCTGGGG
>NZ_JAALED010000447.1:1906-5671 GCF_014145155.1 Dietzia sp. B19
GGACGAACTCATCGAGGCCATCACCACGTCCATGACCCGGGTGCGCTACTCGTTCGAGCCACACATCACCTTCGCCACCATGCTCGGCGTGGCCGTCACCCCCACCGCGGTGCAGCACGCGGTGGTCGACCTGTTCGCCAACAAGACCGTCGGCCAGCTCACCTCGGTACCCGGTCCGGTCTCCGAGGTGCGGCTCGCGGGAACCCCGGTCGAGGGCATGCTCGGCTGGGTGCCGATGAGTGGCGACCAGGCGCTCGGGATCTGCATCTTCAGCTATGACGGCACGGTGTCCGTGGGGATCGCCACCGATGCCGAGCTCGTGCCGGACCCGGGCCGGGTCGCCGAGATGATCGAGGGTCAGTTCGCGACCTTCGACGGCTGGGAGGCCCCGGCCTGAGGACTGCCGTCGACGCGCCTCTCCTCACCAGGCGAGTGGTCCCCGGTAGTCGTGGCGAACCGGGAGAACCCCCGTGATGTTGGTCACGCCTGTTCTAGCCTGGAGTGGAGCGCAGATGGCTCGGTGGTCGATCGCGGCTGGGGGGAAGGGTCGGGGACGATGGGGGAGAGGACGAGGGTCAGGATTCCGCTGCGGGATCAGTTGTGGTTGCACATGGACCGCCCCGACAACCTCATGTACATCACGTCGTTGGTGTGGTTCTCGGAGATCCCTGACTGGGACGCGGTCTCCGAGGCGATCGCGTCGCGGATGGTCGAACCCCACCCGGTGTTCCGCCGGGTCCCGGTTCGCGAGGGCAGGCGGTGGTACTGGGAGGACGATCCCGACTTCGACCTCTCCCACCACCTGATCCGCGGGCGGCTCCCCGCGCCGGGCGGGCGGGCCGAGGCCGAGGCGTACGTCTCCGAGCAGATGAGCATCCAGCTCCCTGACGACCGCCCCTTGTGGCGGGCCGAGTTCCTCGAGGGCTACCACGGCCACGGCCACGAGGCCGGGCGGGAGGCCGGGCGGGAGGGTGCGCTGGTCCTGTTCCGGGTCCAGCACGCGATGGTCGACGGCGTCCGGCTGACCCAGTTGGTCCTGGGTCTGTGCGACAGCGATGACGACATCCCGCTGCCCCGGGTGGGCCGGCCCCTCTCCCCTGGTGGAGACGGGATCCTCCGGACGGTCGGCCGCGCCGGGGTGGGGATGGTCCGGGACTCGGTCGGTATCGCCCGCGGTCTCGCCGGCGCCACGGTCACGTTCCCGTGGACCCTCACGCGGCTGGTCAGGGCCGTGGTGGCCCCGGGCCGCGGGGTCACCAGGGTGCCCACGCGCGTCGTGGAATCCCTGGCCGACACCATCGACCCCACCAACAGGACGACCAACACCTACCGTTCGACCTTCCGGCTGCTGTTCGAACCCAGATCGCCGGAGCTGTCGTGGAGTGGCCACGCCCACGCCCGGAAGAAGGTCTCCTGGATCGCCGGGCTGGACCTCGCGGCGATCAAGAGGGTGGCGAAGGCGCACGACACCACGGTCACCACCGTGATGCTCGCGGCGGTGTCCAGGGCGCTCACCGAGTACCTCGACACCCACGGCGATCGTCGGGTCTCGGACATCAATCTCATGGTGCCGATGTCCATCGAGCCGGTGGCTGACGAACTGCCGGAGGAACTGGGCAACCACCTCACGATCATCCTCATGCGCCTGCCGCTGGGGATCGACGACGCCGACGAGCTCATCGACGCGATCGCCACGTCCATGTCCCGGGTGCGCTACTCGTTCGAACCACACGTCAACTTCGCCACCATGCTCGGCGTCGCGGTCACTCCCGGCCCGGTGGCGCACGCGGTGGTCGACCTGCTCGCCAACAAGACCGTCGGCCAGCTCACGTCGGTCCCCGGGCCGGTCTCCACGGTGCGGATCGCCGGCACTCCTGTCGAGGGGATACCCGGCTGGGTTCCGATGAGCGGCGACCAGGCCTTCGGAATCTGCATCTTCAGCTACAACGGCAAGGTCTCGGTGGGCATCGCCACCGACGCGGGACTCGTGCCCGACCCGGGCGAAGTCGCCGGGATGATCGAGGACAAGTTCGCGACGTTCGCCGGCTGGGACGAGGAGGACTGACCCGCGGTCACGCCGCGTGGCCGGTCCGTCCCCGCGCCCACCCGACTCACCACGCCGGCGCCGACTCACCACGCCGGCGCCGGGACCTCCGGGTGGGCGGCGAACCAGGCACCGATGTAGGACATGTCGATGCCCTGGTCCTCCGCGATCAGGTCGTACATCGTGCGCCCGTCGAGCGCCTCGCGCAGGAGGTCGGCGTGCCCGCTGTGCCGGTTGATCTCGGTCAGCACGTGCTGTGCGACCCAGCGGCCGTTGAACGGTGCCAGGTCCGACGGGAACCACGGCATCTCGGTGGGGACGGGGACCCGCGCGTCCAGGTCGGCGGCTCGGAGATGGGCGAGTCCCGCGGCGCACCGACGGTCGTACTCGGCGAGGACCTCCTCGGCGGTCGCGTCGGGATCGACCCGGTTGACGGCCTCGGCCCACTCGAAGGTCTCCGGTAGCGAGCGTCCCGTCTCCAGGGGGTCGGGCGCGGCGGCCGCCCGGCCCAGCCAGTCCTCGGCCACCTGACCGATGTGCATGATCAGCCAGCCGAGCGTCAGCTCACTCGACGGGACCGGACGCGCCCGCAGTTGGTCGCCGGTGAGGCCGTGGACGATCGAGCGGGCGTTGACGAGAGCGTCGTCGATCCATTCGAGCAGGGTGTCGCGCTCGGTGGTGTGGGTGGCGGCGAACAGTGGCATGGCGAACTCCTCGGTGGTGGGTCGGGGATGGTGTGGTGTCGGCGGATGCCGACGGGTCGTCCGGGTCAGACGGGTCAGACGGGTCAGACGGGTCGACCGGATCAACGGGTGTGGGCGTACAGGTCGCGGAGCAGGCACAGCTCCGCGCCGTGGTGGATGACCTCGCGGTGGATGTGCAGGACGAGGGTGGCCATGGGGGCGGCGGACCAGTGGCCCTCGGCCTCCCCGACGGGCGCGGCGAGGGCGTCGTCGTCGAGCCCCCGGACCCCCTCCATCCAGCCCGCGTAGGTGCGGTCGAGCTGGGCGAGTCCGCCCACGGCGTCACCGGCGAACTCGTGGGTCATGTAGTCGTGGGGCGGTCCGCCGAAGTGGTCGTGCCACCGGGCCCCGAGCACTCCCACGACCACGTGGCCGATCCGCCACGCGATGGTCGTCAGCGGTGCGGGCCGCGGTTCGGGATAGGCGAAGTCGATCGTGAAGTCGCCACTCCCGGCCTGCACGTCCGCGGAACCGGTGCCCCGGGGGCGCACGCCCCAGGTCCGATCATCGGGTGCGGGGGAGAAGTGGTACTCGGCGTCGGTCAGTCCCTCCAGGCGAGGCCGGAGGTGGCCGGTCCAGTGGTATTCGAGTTGGTCGGCGAGCTGGTCGGTCCAGTCGATGGTGCGGGCTGTGGTCATGGTGGTCTCCCGGTGGTGGGGGCGGTCGGCCGACGGTCGGGCGGCTCTCTCGCGGTCCGACAGCAGACTCTCAGGTGATCAGGACAGATCTGGTCCTCTGCCGGTGCGAGAGTGGACGACGTGACCGAGGACAAGATGCCCACGACCCAGCGGGTGCTGGGGCTGCTCGACCTGCTGCAGCGGCGCACCGTGTGGACCGGGCCCGAACTCGCGGCCGAGCTCGGGGTCACCACCCGCTCGGTGCGGCGGGACGTGGACCGACTGCGCGACCTGGGCTACCCGGTCGAGTCCGAACTCGGCGCGGGCGGGGGGTACCGGCTGGGATCGGGCCGGCGGCTGC
>NZ_JAALED010000448.1:0-1771 GCF_014145155.1 Dietzia sp. B19
TCCCGCCGACCCCGCGTGGGCCCGGAAGCCCGCGGGCAGGGGGATCGATGCGGGCGCGTCAGCGGCGTGCGGTGTCATGCCGCCCATTGTCTCCCACGGGATCGCCCGGCACATCGCGACGCCCCATCCCGCCGCTCGACGGACCCGCGCGCGGCGCCCCCGCCGCGGTCGACCTCCGTAATGTGAGTTGAATTACGTGAGAAATGCCGACGGATCGTTACGCAGCAAATATGAACGCTTTCTTGCGCGTCAATTCCGCCGATAGGCCCCTTCCCGGAAAGAGCTTGCGGTCACGGCCGTAACGCTTCCCCGGCGATTCGGGATGTACATCGCGAGTCCGAACCAAGGACTGCACTACGAGCGCGGCCCACCCGGCGCCGCGCACTGACGAAAGGGGTCCCTCATGGGTTCCATCGAAGACATCGCTTACGGTTCGCTCGGCCTCGCCGGTGAGGTCATCGGCACCGGCTCCGCCGCCGCCAACGGCCTCCTGGCCGCCGGTTCGTCCGCGGCCAACGGGTTCCTGGGCCTCCCGGAGTCGTTCCTGGACTTCGTGTTCGGGATCTTCAACAGCGCTTCCTGATCGACGGTTGACGTCGGGCCCCGAGCCCGACCTCACCTCCTCGACGCCGGCATCCGCCTTCGGACGGATGCCGGCGTCGTGCATTTCCTCGCCTCTTCCCGCCCGGACCCCTCAGCACATTCGCCGACATTCGGCTATTGAGACATAGATCACATTAAAGCGATTCGGGCGGACTTCCTGCACGAGTAAAAGAACTCCATCCGCTAAAACCCCGGAAAGACGCCCCACCGCGTGAATCCGGCCGACGGACTACGTACGGTCCGGAAGTGAGTTCTCGATGGACTGATCGAGTTCGCGAGAGCTTCACAGACCGAGCGGCGTTCCGGCGCCGCCCCCCTGACGAAAGGACCATCACATGGGTTCCGTTCCCGAGTTCATCGACGGCATCGCGACCGGCTCCGACGTGGTCGACGGCGGCACCGACCTGTTCGCCGAGGTCCTCGGCTTCTTCACCGACCTCCTCGGCAACCTGGGCTCCTGAGCCGGCGCGCCTGACGGCGCGACGCCCGGGATCGGCTCCGGCCGACCCGAGCCGCCCGCGACACCGGCCTCCGCTTCGGCGGGGGCCGGTGTCCGCATTTCCGGCGCCCGCATCACCCGCCGGCGCCGGTAGCCTCGTCCCCATGCAGCTCGACCTGTCCCGTCACGTCGCCGCCGACCCCGCCACCGTCTGGGCCGTGCTCACCGACATCCCCTCCGCCCACCTCACCCTCAGCGGGGTGCTCGCGGTCGAGATCCTCACCGACGGCCCGTACGAGCCCGGGCTGCGCTGGCGGGAGACGCGGAAGATGTTCGGCATGAAGTCCACCGAGGAGATGATGGTGCTCGCGGCCGAGCCACCGAACGCCACCACGATCGTCGCCGAGAACGGCGGCACCGAGTACAAGACGGTGTTCACCATCTCCCCGGACGCCGACGGCGGCTCGACGCTGCGCATGCGCTTCGGCGCCCACACCGCCCACGCCCCCGCGGCCTCCCGCGTAGCGATGATGGTGATGGGGCGGTTCGCCGAGAGGTCGACCCGCCGAGCCATGGAACAGGACCTCGCCGATATCGCCGCCGAGGCCGAGCGCCGCGTCGGGTGATCCCGGCCGCCGCGAATACGCTTCAGCGCGGTAGCGGCTTCGCTGCCCGGTCCCACAACTCGGTCACCACCTCCACGGCCGAACGGCTCGCGTAGGCATCGGC
>NZ_JAALED010000449.1:0-1009 GCF_014145155.1 Dietzia sp. B19
CCCGGTCCCGCACCCGCGGGACCGGGGCCCGCTCGTCGTCCGGCGACCGGTGATGTCGTCTCACCCCGCTCCGAGCGGCTACGCTGGGCCCTCACCGGATGACCTCCGGCACAGGGGTCGCAGAAGTATCCTGTGCCCACGCCCCGCCGGCCGCGACGGTCCGGACGTGAGACCGCGACGGTCCGGCGCCGCACCCCGACAGAAAGGCCGTGCCCCGTAGCACACCCGTGTAACGAGAGGCCCCCCTAAATCGATGACAGGTACAGCAGACGAGTTGGAACTCGCCGTCGCCGCCGCGGTCAAAGGAGACCGTTCGGCGGCCACGCGGGTACTCGAACTCGTCCGTCCCGGGGTGGTGCGGTATTGCCGCTCCCGCGTCGGGGGTGCGGAGAGGGTCAACCTTTCTGCTGACGATGTCGCACAGGAGGTGCTGATCGCGGTGCTCTCGGCGTTGCCCGGGTACCGGGATCAGGGTCGTCCCTTCATGGCCTTCGTGTACGGGATCGCCGCACACAAGGTCGCGGACGCGCACCGGGGCGCCGCACGGAACAAGTCGGATCCCGTCGAGTACCTCCCGGAGGTGCTCTCCACGGAGACGGGACCGGAGGATCACATCCTCGACGGCGAGGTGGCCAGGGCGATGAGTCGTCTACTGGGAACCCTGCCCGAGAAGCAGAGGGAGATCATCCGACTGCGGGTGGTCGTGGGACTCTCCGCGGAGGAGACCGCGGAGATAGTGGACAGCACGGCCGGAGCCGTGCGGGTGGCCCAACACCGGGCCATGAAGCAGCTCCGGACCAGGATCGAGCAGGACGGAGAGGAGCGATGGCGATGAACGACGACGATGTCGACCCCGGCACCCGGGACGACGCCGCCTCCCTCGACGCGCACGGTCCGGATCCGGAGGCGGTGGAGCGTGACGACGAGCTCCTGCGCGTCCTCGGGGTGGGCGACCGCCCCGCCGGCTCCGACGCCCTGGCCGCGCTGCTCGCCGACTGGCGCGAGGAGG
>NZ_JAALED010000450.1:0-13479 GCF_014145155.1 Dietzia sp. B19
CGCGCGCTCGCCTCCCGCTGCGCCGCCGCGGGCCTGAGCGTCCTCGCGATCGATCCGAAACCGGACGCGCCGTGGCGCCAGACGCTCTCCCTGTGGGCCGACCAGCTCCCCCCGTGGCTCTCGGTGGCGTCGTGCGGTGTCGACGTCCTGGCACACTCCGTCCACGCGCCGGTGCACTACTCCCCCGACCGGGCCGTGGTGGACCGGGCCTACAGCGTGCTCGACAACGACGCCCTGCGCGAGGCACTGCCTCTCGGAGCCGGCGTGACCGTCGAGACCACGGCCGTCGACGATGCCGCGTTGCCTGCCTTGACCGCCCGGGCGCACCGCGTGGTGGATTGCCGCGGCGCCGGTGGCTCCGCCAACCGAGGGCCCCTCCAGACCGCCTACGGGATCGTCCTGGACGCGGAGGACGCCGCCCCCGCCCTCGCTGGTGATCCGGCGCTGTTCATGGACTGGCGGACGGACCACGACGACGACGAACTCGGCCCGAGCTTCCTGTACGCGATACCCCTGGGTGCCGGCAGGGTCCTGGTGGAGGAGACGTGTCTGGCGGGGCTGCCCGCACCGGATCCCGTCGACCTGGAGGCCCGGCTGCGGTCGAGGCTCCTGCGACGCGGGGTCGCGCGGTCGGCCATCGATGCGCCGCTCGAGGTGGAGCGGGTGCGGATCCCGCTCCTGCCCCGAGGTGGTGGGTCCGGAGCCCCCCGGATCGAGGCCTTCGGCACCGCCGGGGGACACGGCCACGCGGCGACGGGGTATTCGGTGGCCTCGATGCTGGCGGCGGTCCCCGGCGCGGTGCACGCCCTCGGCACCGGATTCCCGATCCCGGCGCCCCGGTCCCCCGCGAGCACCGCGCTGCACAGGATCGGGCTCCGCGTTCTCCTGCGCGCCGACGCCCGGACCCTGAGGCAACTGTTCGGCGCGTTCGGCCGGATCGACGCTCGTCGCCAGCGGTGGTTCCTCGACGGCGCGAGCCCCTCGTACCAGCTGGCGCTGGCGATGTGGGACATGTGGGTGATCATGCCCGCACGGGACAAGGTGGGGATGATCGCCGCCGTCGTCCGGCGGCGCCCCCGTCCCGCCGTCGGTGCTCGATCGGGCTAACCCGAGTCTCGGCGCCGCGGCCCCGCATCACCCGGCGACGGGGAGAATCCGTCGAAGGTGAGGGCGAGTGCCTTGGGACTCCGGGTCAGGCGGAACATCGAGGCCAGCGCGATCACGGCCCACGCCACACCGATCAGTTCGAAGGTCTCCTCGACGTACATGATCGCCACATACAGGTCGGACATCCCCTGGTCGCGTTCCACGATCCCTGAGATTGACTCGATGACCAGCGCTCCGAGGAGGAACACCACCGCGGAGCCGATCAGCCCGACCGTCACCCGGGTTCGGAGGGCGAGGACCAGGCGGATGAGGAGCGCGGCGACCACCAGCGCGATGGCGGTCCCGGGGATGACCCAGCTGTAGTGGAGATCCCCCGGCACCGCCGGCGCCAGGCGGTCACCGAAATAGAAGAGTCGCTCGTGGAGCTGCGCCGCCTCGTCGGCCGAGGCGATGACGGCCACGGTGGAGAACAGCCACCACGACGCCCGGAACCGATCAGAGGTGAGGGCTGCCAGCGCGGCCAGGGCGGCGACGAGCAGCCACATCGTGGCCGCGAACCAGACCGCGATGTTCCCCTCGCCCCCGATGTCGAACGCGCTCCACAGCAGGTTCCACCCGTGATCCCGCTCGTAGCTCCCGGTGGATCGGACCACGACGTACAGGATCCCGGACAGCGGCGCCAGGAGAACCGAGGGCAGCAGCAGCCACCTGGCCGCCCGGGACAGGCGATAGTAGGCTACCCCCGGGTCTCGATCGTGGTCCGGTGGCGCTCCGGTCGGTATGTCATCCGCGGGTGGGGCCATGCGGCCAGGGTAAACACCCGGAGAACCGCCAGCGACCCCGGGAGGTCGCTGGCGGTCCTCCCGCAGGCGGCTAGACCGTGAAGCCGATCGCCCGGAGCTGTTCCCGGCCGTCGTCCGTGATCATCTGAGGACCCCACGGCGGCATCCACACCCAGTTGAGCTCGAGGTCGTTGGCCAGGTCGGAACCCACCACCGCGCTTCGGGCCTGGTCCTCGATCACGTCGGTCAGCGGGCAGGCCGCGGAGGTCAGCGTCATGTCCACGCGCGCGATGGTGGACCCTTCGGTCTCCCCCGGGCGGACCCAGATGTCGTAGACCAGCCCGAGGTCCACCACGTTGATCCCGAGCTCGGGATCAACCACGTCGCGCATGGCCTCCTCGAGGTCGGCGACCAACGCGAGGTCCTCCTCCGACTGCTCGGGGCGATTGGGGTCGGGGCGGAATTCGCCGTTGTAGACGGTGCCCGCCGCGGTCGCGTTCTCCTCCGCCGACGTCGCGTCGTCGACCGACGGGTCGTTGGCCGGGGTCATCTGCTCGGTCATGTCATTCACTCCTGATGCTGTTCGGTCTGTCGGCCGAGAGCGTCCCTGTATGCCATCCAGCCCAGCAGCGCGCACTTGACGCGCGCCGGGTATCGGGACACCCCGGACAGGGCGACGGCGTCGTCGAGGATCTCCTCGTCGCCCTCGTGCTTCCCGCGGGACGAGATCATCTCGTGGAAGGCGTCGTAGGCCTCGAGGGACTCCGACACCGTGCGGCCGACGATGAGGTCGGCCATCATCGAGGTGGACGCCTGGCTGATCGAGCACCCCTGCGCGTCGTAGGACACGTCCTCGATCGTCGACCGGTCGTCGGAGAGTTGCAACCTCAGCGTCAGCTCGTCGCCGCAGGTCGGGTTGACGTGATGCACCTCGGCCCCGAAGGGCTCCCGCAACCCGCTGTGGTGCGGGTGTCGGTAGTGGTCCAGGATGACTTCCTGGTACATCTGTTCGAGCTTCACGACCGCGCACCTCCCACTCCGAAGAATTGCTGGGCCCGGCGCAGCGACCGGGCGAGCACCTCGACCTCGTCGAGGGTGTTGTACAGCGCGAACGAGGCCCGGACCGTGGACTGCACGCCCAGTCGGCGGTGCAGCGGCCACGCACAATGATGTCCCACCCGTACCGCGACACCGTCGTCGTCCAGGACCTGGCTCACGTCGTGGGCGTGGACGCCGTCGACCACGAAGGAGACGGCACCGCCCCGCGCGACCATGTCACGGGGACCGACGATCCGGATGCCGGGGATCTGGCCGAGGGCCTCGAGGGTGGCCGCGGTGAGCGACTCCTCGTGACGGGCGACCGTCTCCATCCCCACGCTTTCGAGGTAGCGCACGGCGGCGGCGAGGCCCACGGCCTGCGACACCATCGGCACACCGGCCTCGAACCTCTGGGGCGGGTCGGCGTAGGTCGACTTCTCCATGGTCACGGTGGAGATCATCGATCCGCCCGTGAGCACCGGCGGCATGGCCCGGAGCAGCTCCCGACGTCCGTAGAGCACGCCGATGCCGGTGGGACCGAGCATCTTGTGTCCGGAGAACGCGGCGAAGTCCACCCCGAGTCCGTGGAAGTCCACGGCCATGTGCGGGACGGACTGGCACGCGTCCAACACGACGAGCGCGCCCACCGCCTTCGCGGCCTCGACGACGCGCGCCACGTCGGTCACCGCGCCGGTGACGTTGGACTGATGGGTCAGCGCGACGACCTTGACCGCGTCGGTCAACCGGAGAGAATCGAGATCGATCCGTCCGTCGTCGGTCACGCCGTACCACTTCAGCGTGGCACCGGTGCGGCGGCACAACTCCTGCCACGGCACCAGGTTGGCGTGGTGCTCGAGCTCGCTGATCACGACCTCGTCACCCGGGCCCACGGAGTACGGACCGAATCGGTCGTCCCCGAGCGCGAAGGCGACGAGGTTGAGCGCCTCGGTGGCGTTCTTGGTGAACACGAGCTCGTCCACATCGGCCCCGACGAACCCGGCGATCGCGGCACGCGCGTCCTCGTAGGCGTCGGTGGCCTCCTCGGCCAGTTGGTGTGCGCCCCGGTGGACGGCCGCGTTGGAGCTCAGGAGGAAGTCCCGCTCCGCGTCGAGTACCGGGATCGGGCGCTGCGAGGTCGCCCCGGAATCCAGGTAGACCAGGGGCTTTCCGTCACGGACCGTCCGCTGCAGGATCGGGAAATCCGAGCGGACGGCCGTGATGTCGAGGGTCGAGGTCATGTTCTCCCAGCTGTCCGATCAGGCGTTCGCGGGCGTGAGGTACTTCTCGTACCCCTCGGCCTCGAGCTCGTCCGCCAACTCCGCCCCACCGGAGGCGGCGATCCGGCCGTCCACGAAGACGTGGACGCGGTCGGGCGTGATGTACCGAAGGATGCGGGTGTAGTGCGTGATGAGGAGGATTCCGCCGTTCTCCTCCGACCGGTAGCGGTTCACGCCGTCCGACACCACGCGCAGCGCGTCCACGTCGAGACCGGAGTCGGTCTCGTCGAGCACGGCGATCTTGGGCTTGAGCAGATCCAGCTGGAGGATCTCGTGGCGCTTCTTCTCGCCGCCGGAGAAGCCCTCGTTGACGCTGCGCTCGGAGAAGGCCGGATCGAAGTCGAGGTCGGACATGGCCTCCTTGACCTCCTTGACCCAGTGCCGCAACTTGGGTGCCTCGCCCCGGACCGCGGTGGCCGCGGTGCGCAGGAAGTTGGCGGTCGAGACCCCGGGGATCTCGGTCGGGTACTGCATGGCCAGGAACAGGCCGGCGCGGGCGCGCTCGTCGACCTCCATCGACAGGACGTCCTCGCCGTCGAGCGTGACGGTCCCGCCGGTGACCTCGTACTTGGGGTGGCCGGCGATGACGTAGGCGAGGGTCGACTTGCCGGAGCCGTTGGGGCCCATGATGGCGTGGGTCATCCCCGACTCGATGGTCAGGTCGACGCCCTTGAGGATGTCGACGGTCTCGGCCGAGTCGGCCGTTGCCGCGACGCGGGCGGTCAGGCCCTTGATCTCGAGAATGGTCATTGGTGTGCTCGCAATCTTTGTGAAGTCTTCGGGGGTGGTCTCTCGGGGGTCTGGGATCAGATCCCGGAGGACTGCAGTTCCAGCTCGACGGCCTCGGCGATCCGCTCACGTACCTCCGGCACGCCGATGCGGTTGATCACCTCTCCGAAGAAGCCACGGACGACCAGGCGCCGGGCGACGTCCTCGGCGATACCCCTGGACATGAGGTAGAACAGGTGCTCCTCGTCGAATCGTCCCACCGCGCTGGCGTGGCCGGCGCCGGCGATCTCACCGGTCTCGATCTCGAGGTTCGGCACCGAATCCGCGCGGGCCCCGTCGGTGAGGACGAGGTTGCGGTTCATCTCGTAGGTGTCGGTCCCCTCGGCGGCGGCGCGGATGAGGACCTCGCCGATCCACACGGTGTGGGCGTCGGGCAGGTTCGACGACGCATCGCCCTGCAGAGCGCCCTTGTAGAGGACCCGCGAGGTGCAGTGGGGTACAGAGTGGTCGACGAGCAACCGGTGTTCGATGTGCTGGCCGTCGTCCGCGTAGTACAGACCGTTGATGTTCACCGTGCCCCCGGGGGCCGTGAACGTCGCCAGTGGTGCGATCCGGACGAGTTCGCCACCGAAGGTCACCGCGGTGTAGGTGAGGGTCGAGTCGCGACCGACCTGCAGGTGGTGATTGGCCATGTGCAGCGCGTCGTCATCCCAGTCCTGGATGAGCACCACTTCGAGGTGGGCCGAGTCGCCGACGATGAACTCGACGTTCTCGGCGACCGTCCCCCCGCCGCGCTGGTCCACCACGAAGGTGGCGTTGGCGAACGGCTCCAGGCGGATCTGGGCGTGGCCGTAGGCCAGTTCGCCCTCCCCCGGTCCGTCGATCGTCACGTACACGGGGTCGGCCAGGACGGTCTCCTTGGCCACGGTCAGCACGGTCGCGGTGTCGACGGAGCTGAAGGCCTGCGCCGCGACGCGGTCCCGGGGTGCCCCGGCCTCGCCGATCCGCTTGTCGTCGGTCCCGACGCTCTCGACGGTCAGTCCGTCACGCTCGGCGACGGAGACGAGCAGGTTCCCGGTGGCCGTGACGCGCGATCCGTCGTGGATGCCGCGCAGCCGCTTGAGCGGGGTGAAGCGCCAGATCTCGTCCTTGTGGCTCGGGACCTCGAACGCGCCGACGTCGAAGGAGGAGAACTGGTCGCCCTTGGTGGCGGTGACGGGGACGCCGTAGCGATCCGTCACCGGGGTGGGGCCGGTTCCGGTGGTGGGTGAAGTGGTGTCGGTCATGGCGGTCAGCCCACCGATCCTTCCATCTGGAGTTCGATCAGGCGGTTGAGCTCGAGGGCGTACTCCATGGGGAGCTCCTTGGCGATCGGCTCGACGAATCCGCGCACGATCATGGCCATCGCCTCGTCCTCGGCCAGTCCGCGGCTCATGAGGTAGAACAACTGGTCCTGGCTCACCTTGGAGACGGTGGCCTCGTGCCCCAGGGTCACGTCGTTCTCGCGGATGTCGATGTAGGGGTACGTGTCGGACCGGCTGATGTTGTCCACCAGCAGCGCGTCGCACTCGACGTTCGACTTGGATCCCTTCGCACCGGCGTTGATCTGGATCAACCCGCGGTACGCGGAGCGACCGCCGCCTCGCGCCACCGACTTGGAGACGATGTTCGAGGAGGTGTTGGGCGCCAGGTGCAGCATCTTCGAGCCGGTGTCCTGGTGCTGACCCTCCCCCGCGAACGCCACGGAGAGGACCTCGCCCTTGGCGTGCTCGCCGGTGAGCCAGACCGCCGGGTACTTCATGGTCACCTTGGAGCCGATGTTGCCGTCGATCCACTCCATGGTGGCGCCCTCCTCGGCCCGGGCGCGCTTGGTGACGAGGTTGTAGACGTTGTTCGACCAGTTCTGGATGGTCGTGTAGCGGCAGCGGCCGCCCTTCTTGACGACGATCTCGACCACGGCCGAGTGCAGCGAGTCCGACTTGTAGATCGGCGCGGTGCACCCCTCGACGTAGTGCACGTAGGCACCCTCGTCGACGATGATGAGCGTGCGCTCGAACTGGCCCATGTTCTCGGTGTTGATGCGGAAGTAGGCCTGCAGCGGGATGTCCACCTGGACACCCGGCGGGACGTAGATGAACGAGCCGCCCGACCACACGGCGGTGTTGAGGGCGGAGAACTTGTTGTCACCGGCCGGGATCACGGAACCGAAGTACTCCTCGAAGTACTCCGGGTGCTCCTTGAGTGCGGTGTCGGTGTCCATGAAGATGACACCCTGGCTCTCGAGGTCCTCGCGGATCTGGTGGTAGACCACCTCGGACTCGTACTGGGCCGCGACGCCGGCGACCAGACGCTGCTTCTCCGCCTCCGGGATGCCGAGCTTGTCGTACGTGTTCTTGATCTCCTCCGGCAGGTCCTCCCACGAGGTGGCCTGCTTCTCGGTGGACCGCACGAAGTACTTGATGTTGTCGAAGTCGATCCCCGACAGGTCCGAACCCCATCCGGGCATGGGCTTCTTGTAGAACGTCGCCAGCGCCTTGAGTCGCTTGGCGAGCATCCACTCGGACTCGCTCTTCTTGGTGGAGATGTCACGCACCACGGCCTCCGAGAGGCCGCGCTGGGCTGTGGCACCGGCGGAGTCGGAATCGTGCCAACCGTAGTTGTACTGACCGATCGAGGCGATCCGCTCCTCATCGGTGGTCGGCTCGTGCACGGTGACGTCGGCCGTCACCTGATCTGGGGTGATGGTCATCGCACAGTCCTTTCGGGGGTCGGAACCGACGCGTCTGCGCCGGCCGCTGCGGGGATGGTCGCCGCCAGGTCACCGGCGGTCACCATCCCCGTGGGGATGTTCGTGGTGCAGGCGCAGTCTCCGCCGGCGATGGTGGCGAGGCGCTGGACGTGGGTGCCCACGATCTCGGCCACCACCTCCTGCTCGGCCTCGCAGAGTTCCGGGAACTGGGACGCGACGTTCCACACCGGACAGTGGTGCTGGCAGATCTGGAGGCCTGATCCGGCGTCCTCGATCGACGCGGCATATCCCGACTCCGAGAGGGCGACGGCGATGTCCGTCGCCGCACGCTCGACGTCCTGCGGTCCCTCGGCGGGCCGGACGTGTCCGATGACCGAGCGGACGCGCTGGCGGGCGAAGTCCGCGACGGCGGCGGTGCCGCCGACGCGTCGCAGGGCGGACAGGGCCTCCACCGCCAGGTGGTCGTACCCGTGCTGCGCGGACCTGCGGCCCGTCGCGGTGACCTGGAACGCCTTGGCCGGCCGACCGCGGGTGCCGGCCGGGCGGGTCCGGGTGGCCTCGACCTCGCCGGATTCGACCAACTGGTCCAGATGTCGGCGGACACCGGCAGCGGTCAGCCCGAGCTCTCGTCCGATCTCTACGGCGGTCAGCGCTCCTCGTTCCAGCAGGAGTTCACGGACGGCCGAGCGGGTGTCGGGCCGCGTGCTGCTCTCGTACGCGTGCTGCACGCTCATCTGCCACTCCCTTCCGGCTATGCTCGGTGCGCCCCGTGCGGGACGCACCACCTCATATTACGCAACACTTCCGTGACGGAAATATTCCCACCCCCCGCGAGTCCGGCGGTGCCGTCGAAATGTGATCTGCGACACCCACTGTGGAGAGAGGCCGAAATCAGTGGCACCCAGGTTCCCGGTACGCGGTGCGGGGTCCGTCACTGCCCGACTCCATACCGAGGAGCGGTTCACCGGGGCCCCACCGTCTGCTGAACTGGCCCGACTCCGCCGGATCCGCAGGATCGGCACCACCGCGGCCGTCGCGATGGCGGTGGGTGCCCTGGGCGCCGGCGCCCTGCCGGTCCTGCAGAACCCCGTCGCGGGCGAGCGGTTGTTCGGCTTGTGGCTCAGGGTGCAGCAGTCCTCCATGACCGTGGTCATGACCGGGATGGTGGTGGTGACTCTCTGCTGGCTGTTGCTCGCCCCGTACGTCCTCGGCCGGGATCGCCGGGGACGGCTGAGCGGCCGCATCGACAGGGCCACACTCGACCGCATCATCGCGTCGTGGGCGATTCCGCTCGCGCTGGCCCCGCCCATGTTCAGCAAGGACGTCTACAGCTATCTGGCCCAGGGCGCGATCGGCAACACCCTCGACGACCCGTACGCGCTGGGTCCCGTGTCGGCGCTGGGCACCTCCCACGCCTTGACTGTCAACGTCCCGGACATCTGGCGGGACACGCCGAACCAGTACGGCCCCCTGTTCCTCGGCGTGCAGAAGGTGATCCACACGCTCACGGGGGACGACGTGGTGGCCGGCACGATCCTGCACCGGGTGGTCGCCATCATCGGGATCCTCATGCTGGGCTGGGCTGTCCCACGCTTGGCGGAGTACTGCGGGGTGTCGGACGTGGCGGCGCTCTGGCTGGCGGTGGCCAACCCGCTCGTGCTGTTCCACCTGGTGTCCGGGATCCATTCCGAGTCGCTCATGATGGGGCTGCTTGCCGTCGGGCTCGTGCTGGCCCTCCGCGCGGTGGACTCCCCGGAGTCCGGCCGTCGGACCACGGTTCTCTTCGTCGTGGGGACCGTCCTGGTCACCGGGTCGGCGCTGGTGAAACTGCCCACGGTCGTCGCCCTGGGTTTCGTCGGGATGGCGCTCGCCCGTCGTTGGGGTGGCGGCTATCTCGCCACCGTGCGGGCGGCTCTGGTGATGCTGGTCATCAGCGGTGCCACCACCGGCCTGGCCATGCTCGCGACCTCCTCCGGTCTCGGGTGGATCACGAAGCTCGGGGCGGCCACGTCTCTGCGCAGCTGGCTCTCGCCACCCACGGCCCTGGGGGTGATCGTCGGCGGGATCGGACAGTACCTCGGCCTGGGCGACCACACCGCCCAGATCCTGGTGATGGTGCAGACCGCGGCGCTCGTGATCGCCGGCGTGTTCACCGTGAGGATGCTGTTCGCGGTCTCCGCCGGGCGGATCGACCCGGTCGGCGGCCTCGGGGTGTCGATGGCGGCCATCGTCCTGTGCTTCCCCGTCGTCCAGCCCTGGTACGTCCTGTGGGCCCTGATCCCGCTCGCGGCGTGGGCCTCGCGGATGGAGTTCCGGATCCCCGTCGTGGCGGTCAGCGCCGTGCTCGCCTGCTTCACACTCCCGCCGGGAGCGGGCCTGCCGCCGTTCGTCACCGTCCAGGCGTGGGTGGCCACCGGCGTGGCCGTGACGTTGCTGCTGATCGCGATGTTCCGCTGGCCGGGGCTGTTGCGCTTCCGGTAGTCGACGCGGCCTAGAATGCTCCCGTGACCTCACGCACCGACTCCCCCGCGCTCCACGTCGAGGGACTCGTCAAGAGGTTCGGGGAGACCACGGCCGTGGCCGGGCTGGACCTCCGGCTGGAGCGCGGTGAGGTGATGGCGCTCCTCGGCCCCAACGGCGCCGGCAAGACCACCACGGTCGAGGTCTGCGAGGGATTCCTCCGACCTGACGGCGGATCCCTGCGGGTGCTGGGGCTCGACCCGGTGTCCGACCGTCAGCGGGTCCGCAGCCGGATCGGCATGATGCTGCAGGGCGGCGGGGCGTATCCCGCGGCGCGTGTCGGGGAGATGGTCCGTCTGGTCGCCTCCTACTACTCAGACCCCCTCGACCCGGACTGGCTCCTCGCCGAACTCGGCCTCAGCGACCACGTCTCCACCCCCTACCGGCGTCTGTCCGGCGGCCAGCAGCAGCGACTCTCGCTCGCCATCGCGGTCATCGGCCGACCCGAGCTGGTGTTCCTCGACGAGCCCACCGCAGGACTCGACGCCCAGTCCCGGCGGGCCGTGTGGGACCTGGTCCGGGCGATGCGTCGCGACGGAACCGCCGTACTGTTGACGACGCACCTCATGGACGAGGCCGCCGCCCTGGCCGACGAGGTCGTGATCATCGACCACGGCCGCCGTGTGGCCGCCGGCTCGCCGGCCGAGCTCGCCCGGGCGGGGACGTCCGAAGGCGTGACCCTGGTCGTCGACGGTGAGGCCTCCCCGGGTCTCCTGAGTGAGGCGATCGGTCCGGACCACACGGTGACCACGGGGTCCGCGGCGGGGGTCCTGGAGGTCCACGGCCCGGTCTCCCCCGAACTCATGACCACCCTCTGTGCCGCGCTCGAGAAGGCCGACGTCCAGCTCACCTCCCTGGCCACCCGCGCCAGGAGCCTCGAAGAGGTATTCCTCGACCTGACCGGACGGGACCTGCGATGACCGACACCCAGACCGGCGCCAACCGCTTCGCGCCGGGCACGTTCGCCCGCCCGTCCGCACCCGCCCCCCTCCTCCGTATGGCCGCGTCGCAGACCCGGATGGAGCTGACACTGTTCCTGCGCAACGGTGAGCAGCTCCTGGTCGCCCTGGTGATCCCCGTGGCCGTGTTGTTCGCGCTCACCGCGATCGAGTTCGGTTCGATCCCACAACCGAGGATCGACTACGCGATCACGGCGGTGTTGACCCTCTCCGTCATGGGTACCGCGTTCACCGGACAGGCCATCGCCGTCGGCTTCGACCGTCGTTACGGCGCGCTGAAGAGACTCGGCGGGACCCCGCTCCCACCGGCCGTCATCATCGGCGGCAAGATCCTCGCCACGCTGATCCTGGTGGCCGGCCAGGTTGTCCTGCTCGGTGCGATCGCGGCCGGGCTCGGCTGGCGCCCCGGAGCGGCCGGCCTGGCGGTGGGCGCGGTGATGATCGCGTTCGGATCGGTCGCGTTCTCCTCGATGGGGCTCCTCCTCGGGGGGACCCTGCGGGCCGAGGTCGTGCTGGCACTGGCCAACCTCATCTGGTTCGTCCTCATCGGCGCGGCCGGGCTGGCGATCGGTGTGGCGACCCTGCCCGGTTGGCTGCACGACCTCCTCGTCGTCGTCCCGTCGTACGCGCTGACCAGCGCACTGGTCACGGCGATCGACGGAGGGTTCCCCGCCGTGGCGGCCCTGGTCCTGGCCGGGTGGACCGCGGTCTGCGCCGGACTGGCCGTGCGGCACTTCTCCTTCACCTGATCGCGGAGCCGTCTGCGCGCCCGCCTAGAATCGGGGGCGTGACCTCGACTTCGCACGCCCCGAACCCCGGCAGCCATGCCACGAGCGAACCCCCCGGACCGGCGGGACCGCTGTCCCGTCTGCCGATGCCGTCGATCCGGCTGCAGAAGGGCCTCGCGCTGGCCAACGTCTTCGCCCAGATCGGCATCATGACCACCGGGGTCACCGTCCGGGTGACCGCCTCGGGGTTGGGCTGCGACACCTGGCCACGGTGCAACCAGGACAGTTTCGTCCCCGTCGCCGGCGCCGAACCCGCGCTGCACCAGGCGATCGAGTTCGGCAACCGACTCCTGACCTTCGTGCTGGTCGCGATCGCGGCAGCCCTGCTGCTCGCGATCCATCGTGCCGGCCGTCGCCGCGGGCTCAAGCTGCTCGCGTGGGCGATGCCCGCGGGGATCCTCGCGCAGGCGGTGATCGGGGGCATCACGGTCCTGGCCGGCCTGGTGTGGTGGACCGTCGCGCTCCATCTGCTCCCGTCCATGATCCTGGCCTGGCTCGCGGCCGTCCTGTTCGTCCGGATCGGGGAGGCCGACGACGCCCCCGCCCGCCGTGTCCTGCCCCCGCCGTTGTCCTGGCTCATCGTCCTGTCCGCGGTGCTCCTGGCCGGTGTGCTGGTGACCGGCACCATGGTCACCGGGGCCGGGCCCCACGCCGGTGACGCCCGCATCGAGGCCGCCGACCGCCTCCAGATGCCGATCCAGTGGCTGGTCCACTTCCATGCCGAACTGATGGTCGGGTACGTCTGCCTGCTCATCGGGCTGGCGTTCGGTCTTCTCGCGTTGCGCGCCCAGGGACCGGCCATCCGGCGCTGCCTGATCCTCATCGCGCTGATCGCGGCACAGGCCGTCGTGGGGATCACCCAGTACCAGCTGGGGGTGCCCGAGGTGCTGGTGGTCCTGCACGTGACGCTGGCGGGGGCCATCACCGCCGTGACCGGCGCACTCTGGGCCTCGGCGGTCATCAGGGACCGGGCGGACGGGAGTCCGCGGCCCGCGTAGTCCGGCCGGCGGCAGGGCCCGCCTGACGCGAATGCGGAACGGCCCCGCCGTGGCGGGGCCGTTCTCGTCCTACCGGGGTCTCAGAGCAGGGATCCGGAGCCGGCCATGCGCTTCCAGTGGCCCGCGGGCACATCGGCATGGGAGACCAGTTCACGGGTCCAGTCCGAACCGGTGAGCCCGGGAACCGAATCGCGCACGGCCTCGGCCTCGGCGAGGGTGTCGACCATGTAGTCGTCCATGACCCCGTCGGCGCCCACGAACGTCAGACGGATCCCCGTCCGACCGGTGGGCTGCAGGACGAGATCGGCTGCGCCGCCATGGCGGGCGAGGAACTTCTTGACGAACTTCACGGCGCCCGGGGGCGGTGTCGGGCCCGCCGGAACGCGCTCGACCTTGATGGGATCGATCTTCTCCGACGGCGCCTTCTCTGCCGCCTGCTTCTCGACCGACTTGTCCTCGGCGGCCGGCTCGTCCGCCGGAGGAGTCGCGGCGGGCTGGGACGCGGCAGGGGCGTCGGCGGGCCGGGAGGCGG
>NZ_JAALED010000451.1:0-1902 GCF_014145155.1 Dietzia sp. B19
CAGAACTCGGTGCGCTTGTTCGAGGCCACCCGGGGTTCGGTCCACGAGCGGGACATCGGCACCGCGCCGGCGTCGATGGAGGACGCCGAGGGTCGCACCGAGCGCGAGCCCCAGCTCCAGCACCAGGCCGCTGCCGGGGGCACCGCCGCCTTCCACGGGCACGGTGCCGGCGGCGAGGTGGACCGCGTGATGCTGCAGAAGTTCTTCCGTCAGGTGGCGGCGGGTATCGACGAGCTGCTCGCGGGGCCCGACCGCCGACCGCTCGTCCTGGCGGCGGTGGCCGAGCACCACCCGATGCTCAGGGAGGAGCTGTCCTACCCCCACCTTCTCGACGACGTGGTGGCAGGGAACCCGGACCACGCCGGCGGCGCGGAGTTGCAGGAGAAGGCGTGGCCGATCGTCCAGCCCGTCCTCGGCGCCGACGCGGCAGCGGCGACCGAGCGGTTCGGGGAAGCCCTCGGGACCGGGCTCGGGGTGAGCGACCCCAGGGAGATCGTCACCGCGGCCTCCGAGGGCCGGGTGGAGACGCTGATCCTCACCGGGGCGGCCTGTCGTCCGGAGGATCAGCCGGGCGACCTCGACGACGCCGTGGGCCACACCTGCGCCACCTCCGGACGGCTCGTGGTGCTCGAGGCCCTCCCGCACGGCAACTCGGTCGGCGCGATCCTCCGCTACTGATCACGGTTCCGCGCGACACGACCTTACCGGCGGGTAAGGTCGTGTCCGGCCAGGGCACAATGGGCCCCATGAGCTCCAGCCACCCGCACTTGACCAGTCCCCTCGTCGTCGGGCCTCTCACCCTGCGCAACCGCGTGGTCATGGGGTCGATGCACACCGGACTCGAGGACCGCAGCAAGCACCTGCCCGAGCTCACGGCCTACTTCGCCGAGCGGGCGCGCGGCGGCACCGCCATGATGGTCACCGGCGGGTTCTCCCCCGACGTGGAGGGCTGGCTGCTCCCTGCCGGGTCGATGATGGCCAGCCGGCGGATGGCGGACAAACACCGCGGCCTCACCGATGCCGTCCACGCCGAGGGCTCGCACATCCTGCTCCAGCTGCTGCACGCCGGCCGGTACGGCTATCAACCGTTCGTCCGCTCGGCCTCGTCCACCAAGTCCCCGATCAGCATGTTCAAGGCGCGGGCCCTGAGCTCGCGGGGCGTCGAGCGCACCATCGACCACTGGGTGCGGGCCGCACGACTGGCGCGCCGGGCGGGGTACGACGGCGTCGAGATCATGGGCTCCGAGGGGTACCTGATCAACCAGTTCCTCGCGGCCCGGACCAACCAGCGCACCGATGCGTGGGGTGGCACCGCGAGCAAGCGCATGCGGTTCCCCGAGGAGATCGTCCGCCGGGTCCGCGCCGAGGTGGGCCCGGAGTTCCTGATCCAGTACCGCATCAGCGTGCTCGACCTGGTGCCGGACGGGCAGACCTGGGACGAGACCGCCGAGCTCGCCCAGCGCCTCGAGGCCGCGGGCGTCGACGTGTTCAACACCGGGATCGGCTGGCACGAGGCCCGCATCCCCACCATCGTCACCTCGGTGCCGCGGGCGGCGTTCGTGGACCTGGCCGCCCGGCTCAAGCAGACCGTGGGCGTGCCAGTGATCGCCTCCAACCGCATCAACACCCCGGATGTGGCCGAGCGGATCCTCGCGAGCGGGCAGGCCGACCTGGTGTCGATGGCGCGGCCGCTGCTGGCGGACCCGGCGTTCGCCGCCAAGGTCGCCGAGGGGCGGGCCGACGAGATCAACATCTGCATCGCCTGCAACCAGGCGTGCCTCGACCACACCTTCGCCAACAAGCGGGCGTCGTGCCTGGTCAATCCCCGCGCGGGCCGGGAGACGGAGCTGGTGCTCACCGTGGCGCCCACGCGCCGGCGGGTCGCGGTGGTCGGTGCGGGCC
>NZ_JAALED010000046.1:0-14005 GCF_014145155.1 Dietzia sp. B19
CCTCGGTCCCGGCCGACCCGGCGCGGAGTCGGGCGTGGCACCAGTCGAGCGCGGCACCGGTCGCAGGACCTCCCGCCGGTGGTGCGTCGGTCGGTGGCTCCTCGGGACGCGGCCCCTCGACCTGTGGTCCCTCGGTCACACGAGCGGGACGCGGCGGTAGGTGCCGGCGGCGGTGTCGGCCGCCTCGATCTCGTCGCGCGTGATGCCGAGGACGAACAGGACGGTGTCGAGGAACGGCTTGGACAGCGACGCGTCGGCCACCTCGCGGAGGGCGGGCTTGGCGCAGAACGCGATCCCCAGCCCCGCAGCGGTGAGCATGTCGATGTCGTTCGCCCCGTCGCCCACAGCGACGGTCTGGCTCAGCGAGATGCCGAGTTCCTCGGCGAACTCGCGCAGGTACGCGGCCTTGGCCTCGCGATCCACCACCTCGCCGATGACGCGGCCGGTGAGGACACCGTCCTCGATCTCGAGCGTGTTGGCCCGCGCGAAGTCGAGACCCAACTCCTCGGCGAGACCGGCGATCACCTGGATGAACCCACCCGACACCACTCCGCAGCGGATGCCGAGACGCTTGAGGGTGCGGATGGTCGTCCGCGCACCCGGCGTCAGCACGATGCCGGCCGCGACCTCGTCGAGGACGGTGGCCGGCAACCCGGCCAACGTCGCCACGCGCTCGTGGAGGGACTGGGCGAAGTCCAGCTCCCCCCGCATCGCGCGCTCGGTCACCGCGCGGACCTCGGCCTCCCTGCCCGCGTGGGCGGCGAGCATCTCGATGACCTCACCCTGGACCAGGGTGGAGTCCACGTCGAACACCACGAGACGCTTGGACCGGCGGCCCAGCCCGGCGCCGTCCACCGAGATGTCGACGCCGTGCGCGTCCGACAGGGGCGCCATCGCCTCGCGCAACCTGGCGTCGTCGGCGGCGTCACGACCGGCGGTCGAGACGTGCAGCTCCAGACCTGTCACCGGGTAGTCGGCGATCCCCCGGATGGTGTCGATGTTCGCACCGATCGACGCGAGCGAACCCGCCACCGCGGAGAACGCCGACGCGGTGACCGGACTGCCGAGGATCACCACCGCGTGGGTGGACGGCGGGGTCGCGGGCGCGATGTCGTCGAACTGGACCTCCAGCTGCATCCCCAGCTCGTGGACCTGCTCGGTGAGCTCGCGGACCACGGCCACGACGTCCGCGTCGGCTTCCACCCGGACCATGAGCCCCAGGGAGAGGTGGCCGTTGACCACGACCTGCTCGACGTCCACCAGGTCGGCGTGGTGGGAGGCGAGGACCGCCATGATCCTCGCTGTCACACCTGGCCGGTCGGGTCCGGTGACGGTGAGTAGTGCCGGGGTGCCGGGGGTGCTCACGTGTGCTCCTGACGAGTGTTCGTGCTGGTGACTGGGGGTGATGGGCAGGAAGGGCTGACACGCGCCGAACCCCGCCGGAGGACGAGCCTACCGACGGGGTTCAGCGGGGACCGACGCCCGTGGGTGAGTACGGGCGGGTGGGTCAGCCTCTCTGCGGTGACGAGCCGCGCTCGGCCACGTCCTTGACCGCAGCCGGGTCCTGGGCCGCGGCCCGGCCCCCGACGTGGGCCTCCGCACGCATGCGCTCGCTCATGTGCGGGTAGTGCAGTTCGAACGCCGGCCGCTCGGAGCGGATCCGGGGCAGGGTCACGAAGTTGTGACGCGGCGGCGGGCACGAAGTGGCCCACTCGAGCGAGTTGCCCGCACCCCACGGGTCGTCGACCGTGACGATCTCACCGTAGCGCCAGCTCTTGATGACGTTCCAGATGAACGGCAGCATCGCGATCCCGAGGATGAACGAGCCGATGGTGGAGATCTGGTTGAGCACCGTGAAGTTGTCCGTCGCCAGGTAGTCAGCGTAGCGACGGGCCATTCCCTGGTTGCCCAGCCAGTGCTGCACGAGGAACGTGGTGTGGAAGCCGATGAACATCAGCCAGAAGTGCCACTTGCCCAACCTCTCGTCGAGCATCCGGCCCGTCATCTTGGGGAACCAGAAGTACACGCCGGCGAACGTGGCGAACACGATCGTGCCGAACAGCGTGTAGTGGAAGTGGGCGACGATGAAGTACGTGTCCGAGATGTGGAAGTCGATCGGCGCCGCAGCCATCATGACGCCCGTCAGACCACCGAAGAGGAAGGTCACGATGAAGCCGAGCGCGAAGATCATCGGCGTCTCGAACGTCATCTTCCCGCGCCACATGGTGCCGATCCAGTTGAAGAACTTCACACCCGTGGGAACGGCGATGAGGAACGTCATGAAGGAGAAGAACGGCAGGAGCACGGCGCCCGTGACGAACATGTGGTGCGCCCAGACCGCCATGGACAGCGCGGCGATCGCGAGGGTCGCGAAGACCAGACCGGCGTACCCGAAGAGGGGCTTGCGCGAGAAGACCGGGAACACCTCGGAGACGATGCCGAAGAACGGCAGGGCGAGGACGTACACCTCGGGGTGACCGAAGAACCAGAACAGGTGCTGCCACAGGATGGCGCCACCGTTGCCCGGATCGTAGATGCGGCCACCGAACTGCCGGTCGTAGAAGACGCCGAGAGCGGCGGCGGTGAGCAGCGGGAAGATCAGCAGGATCAGGACCGACGCCACGAGGATGTTCCACGTGAAGATCGGCATCCGGAACATGGTCATGCCCGGCGCGCGGAGGCAGATGATCGTGGTGACGAAGTTGACGGCGCCGAGGATGGTACCGATACCGCCGATGCCCACACCGAGGATCCACAGGTCCGCGCCGACGGCCGGCGAGTGGATCTTGTCGGCCAGCGGCATGTACATGGTCCAGCCGAACGCGGCCGCACCACCCGGGGTGAGGAAGCCCGAGAGCATGATCGTGCCGCCGACCGCGAACAGCCAGTAGCCCAGGGCGTTCAGTCGCGGGAAAGCGACGTCGGGGGCGCCGATCTGCAGCGGCATGATGTAGTTCGCGAACCCGATCACGATCGGGGTGCCGTACAGCAGCAGCATGACCGTGCCGTGCATCGTGAACAGCTGGTTGAACTGCTCGTTGGACAGGAACTGCATGCCCGGGACGAAGAGCTCCGCCCGGATGAGCAGGGCCATGAGCCCGCCGATGAAGAAGAAGACGAAACAGGTGACGATGTACATCAGGCCGAGCAGCTTGTGATCGGTCGTCGTCATCATCTTCCACACGAACGATCCCGGCCGGGCGGTGCCCGTGGGTACGCCCGGCGGATGGTCGAGATCGTCGACCGGCTTGGGGGCCACTGCGGTCATTAAGGGTCCTCCTGAACGCCTCACCCGACGCCGTGGGTCGAACCACCGACCCCACGTCGAACGCAAAGGAATAGTGCGTGAGGCCAATCCTAACTCTCCGCTGAGAGGGTCCACCACTCACCCCGCCGAACTCGCCGGGGCGGGTCATCTGCGGGAATCCGACGCCGCGACGACACGCCCGAGATGACGCCCGGACCCGCCTCGACCTCCACTTCGACTGCGCCCACGGCCCATCTCCTAGGCTCTCCCCCATGACCGATCTCGCGCCGAGCCGACACCGCCCTCGCGGACGGGGGTACCCCTTCACCCCCGTGCGGGTCACGGTGGGTGTCGTGGGCCCGCTCGTCGCCGGACTAGTGCTCGCGGGTTGCGGGCCCTCCCCCGTCGACATGGTCGAGCACCCCGTCACCACGACCCCCACACGGATGGCCGGCGAGGAGCTGCAGCGCTCCGCCGAACCGGAGGAGTCGTGTGCGCCCGTACCGGCGCCGGCCGAGTTCCCCGGCGACGGGCTTCGGGAGGTCGCGTCCGTGGACCCGGCAGAAGAGAGGGTGGAGGTCCCGCGGTCGCCGGAACGGATCCTGGCGCTCGGGGCCGGGGCCGTGGATGTGGCGTGCGCCCTGGGGCTGCAGGACCTCGTCGTCGGAACCTCCGGCCTGCCCCGTGACGCCGACGTCTACCTCCCCGCTCCCCTCGTGGGACTGCCCGACCTCGCGATCAACGGCGACTCGGGCGCGGAGGACGGCGCGGCCGCGGCCCGTGAACTCAGCCCCGACCTCATCGTGCTGGCCGACTCGATCGATCCCGACCCTGCCGTGGTGCGGGCGTTGTCGGAGGTCGCCCCGACCGTCGTGTACGACGCGCGAAGCCTGAACTGGACCGAGAGCACCGAGGCGATCGCCGACGCCTACGGCCGACCGCGGGCCGGCGGGGACCTGCTGCTGGACGTGATCGACCGGGCCCGGTTCACCGCCGACGCCACCACCCCGCGCGACACTTGGGTCTCGCTCGTCTCCGTCTCCGACGCCGACGGCGTCGCGGTCCAGCGGCCGGACACCCTCGGGAGCCTCATGCTCGAGGCCGTCGGCGCCGGTCGCCCGCCGGCGCAGCGCACCCGGGACGGTCAGCGGATCGAACCCGCCCCCGAGTCTCCTCCCGTGGGCGATGAGCTCGACGGAGACGTGATCTTCGCCGTGGTGGGGGGCAGTGACCGCTCGGAGCAGTCCGCGCGGGAGGCCTTCGCCACCGACCGGTGGACGGAGCTCGACGCGGTGGGCGCCCGTCGCATGTTCGTGGTGGACCGGGCCGTGTGGGAGGGATCCGGTCCCGTGGCCGCGCGCGCGGTCCTCGACGACATCAGGGGCTCCATCAACGGGATCGCCCCGGACGGCTAACCCGGGGGTCCGGCCGTTCCGGCCGACAGGTGGCAGGCCGACCCGTGACATCAGCCCGACGACATCACCCCGGCGCCTGATCGGGTGCCGGGGTGATGTGGTGTCGACGGTCGGGTCAGAAGTCCCAGTCCTCGTCCTCCGTGGCAACGGCCTTGCCCATGACGTAGGAGCTGCCGGAACCCGAGAAGAAGTCGTGGTTCTCGTCCGCGTTCGGGCTGAGCGCCGAAAGGATCGCGGGATCGACGTTGGTCTCGTCCTTGGGGAACATCCCCTCGTACCCGAGGTTCATCAGCGCCTTGTTGGCGTTGTAGCGCAGGAACTTCTTGACGTCCTCGGTCCACCCGACGGTGTCGTAGAGGTCCTCGGTGTAGTCCGCCTCGTTGTCGTACAACTCGAAGAGCAACTCGAAGGTGTAGTCCTTCAACTCGTCGCGCTCGGCCTGACCGATCTGCTCGAGGGCACGCTGGTACTTGTATCCGATGTAGTAACCGTGCACCGCCTCGTCCCGGATGATGAGCCGGATGATGTCCGCCGTGTTGGTGAGCTTGGCGCGGGAGGACCAGCGCATGGGCAGGTAGAAGCCCGAGTAGAAGAGGAACGACTCGAGGAGGGTCGAGGCGATCTTGCGCTTGAGGGGATCCTCCCCGGAGTAGTACCCGAGGATGATGTGCGCCTTGCGCTGCAGGAAGGTGTTCTCCTCCGCCCAGCGGAAGGCATCGTCGACCTGCGGCGTGGAGCAGAGCGTCGAGAAGATGGTGGAGTAGCTCTTGGCGTGGACCGACTCCATGAACGCGATGTTGGTGAGCACCGCCTCCTCGTGGGGGGTCGACGCGTCGGGGATCATGCTCACCGCGCCGACCGTCCCCTGGAGGGTGTCGAGCAGCGTCAGGCCGGTGAACACCCGGGTGGTGAGCTGCTGTTCCGAGTCCGTCAGCGTCTGCCACGACGGGATGTCGTTGGACACCGGGACCTTCTCCGGCAGCCAGAAATTGCTGGTGAGACGGCCCCAGACCTGATCGTCGACCTCGTCCGTGACGCGGTTCCAGTTGATCGCCGACACCCGGTCGACGAGCCGGGGGGCGACCCCGGCGGCGGGGCTGTGGGATCCCGGAGCGTGCAGCTCGGCGGTCATCGGATCTCCTCGTGATGGCGGGGGTGGTTCGGGGCGCAGGCCTGAGGCCCGGGGGTCAGAGCATGCACGAGACGCAGCCCTCGACCTCGGTGCCCTCGAGCGCGAGCTGGCGCACGCGGATGTAGTACAGGGTCTTGATCCCCTTGCGCCACGCGTAGATCTGGGCGCGGTTCACGTCGCGGGTACTGGCTGTGTCCTTGAAGAACAGGGTCAGCGAGAGTCCCTGGTCCACGTGCTGGGTGGCCGCCGCGTACGTGTCGATGATCTTCTCGTACCCGATCTCGTACGCGTCCTGGTAGTAGTCCAGGTTGTCGTTCGTCAGGTAGGGCGCCGGGTAGTAGACGCGACCGATCTTGCCCTCCTTGCGGATCTCGATCCGGGAGGCGACAGGGTGGATCGACGAGGTCGAGTTGTTGATGTAACTGATCGACCCGGTGGGCGGCACCGCCTGAAGGTTCTGGTTGTAGATCCCGTACTGCTGCACGTCGGCCTTGAGCGCGCGCCAGTCCTCCTGGGTGGGCACCGCGACGCCCGCCTCGGTGAACAGCTGGCGCACCCGCTCGGTGGCCGGCTCCCACGCCTGGTCCGTGTACTTGTCGAAGAACTCGCCGGACGCGTAGGTGGACTCCGGGAACCCGGCGAACCACGTCCCCCGCTCCTGCGCGAGGAGGTTCGACGACCGGACCGCGTGGTACAGCACCGTGTAGAAGTAGATGTTCGTGAAGTCCACGCCCTCCTCGGACCCGTAGTGGATCCGCTCGCGGGCGAGGTAGCCGTGGAGGTTCATCTGCCCCAGGCCGATCGCGTGGGACTCGGCGTTGCCCCGCTCGATCGACGGGACCGAGTCGATGTGGGTCTGGTCGGAGACCGCGGTGAGGCCCCGGATCGCCGTCTCGATGGTCCGGCCGAAGTCCGGCGAGTCCATGGCCTTGGCGATGTTGAGGGAGCCGAGGTTGCAGGAGATGTCCTTGCCCACGTGCGAGTAGGTGAGGTCCTCGTTGTACGTCGACGGCGTGGAGACCTGGAGGATCTCCGAGCACAGGTTCGAGTGCGTGATCTTGCCGGCGATCGGGTTGGCCCGGTTCACCGTGTCCTCGTACATGATGTACGGGTAGCCGGACTCGAACTGCAGCTCGGCGAGGGTCTGGAAGAAGTGCCGCGCGTTGATCTTGGTCTTCTTGATCCGGCTGTCCTCGACCATCTCGGTGTAGTGCTCCGTGATGTCGACATCCGCGAAGGGCTTGCCGTAGATCCGCTCGACGTCGTACGGCGAGAACAGGTACATGTCGTCGTTGCGCTTGGCCAGCTCGAACGTGATGTCCGGGATCACCACGCCCAGCGACAGGGTCTTGATGCGGATCTTCTCGTCCGCGTTCTCCCGCTTGGTGTCGAGGAACTTGAAGATGTCCGGGTGGTGGGCGTGCAGGTACACCGCTCCGGCACCCTGGCGGGCACCGAGCTGGTTGGCGTAGGAGAAGGAGTCCTCCAGCAGCTTCATCACGGGGATGACACCGGAGGACTGGTTCTCGATGTGCTTGATCGGGGCGCCGTGCTCGCGGAGGTTCGACAGCAGCAGTGCCACCCCGCCACCGCGCTTGGACAGCTGCAACGCGGAGTTGATGTTGCGGCCGATGGACTCCATGTTGTCCTCGATACGCAGCAGGAAACAGGAGACGGGCTCGCCGCGCTGCTTCTTGCCCGAGTTCAGGAACGTGGGCGTGGCCGGCTGGAAGCGGCCGTCGATGATCTCGTCGACCAGGCGGCGGGCCAGGTCCTCGTCGCCGTCCGCGAGCGTGAGCGCGACCATGCAGACGCGATCCTCGTAGCGCTCGAGGTACCGCTTCCCGTCGAAGGTCTTGAGCGTGTACGAGGTGTAGTACTTGAACGCGCCGAGGAACGTGGGGAAGCGGAACTTCTTGGCGTAGGCGTGGTCGAACAGCTCGCGCACGTAGTTACGCGTGTACCGGTCGAGCACCTCTCGCTCGTAGTAGTTCTTGTTGACCAGGTAGTCCAGCTTCTCGTCCAGGTTGTGGAAGAAGACCGTGTTCTGGTTGACGTGCTGGAGGAAGTACTCCCGCGCGGCCTCACGGTCCTTGTCGAACTGGATCCTGCCGTCCGCGTCGTAGAGGTTGAGCATGGCGTTGAGCGCGTGGTAATCCAGGCGCTGCCCCTCGCCCGCCTCGCCGGCGATGGTGCCTTCGGGGGTCACGGTCGGTGCTGCCAAAACTCTTCCAATCCCTCGCGGACGCGGATGACGTCCTCTTGTGTGCCCATCAGTTCGAACCGGTAGAGGTACGGGACCTCGAGCTTGCGGGCGATCACGTCGCCGGAGACCGCATAGTCCGAACCGAAGTTGGTGTTACCGGCGGCGATCACGCCGCGGCAGAGGCTTCTGTTGTGCGCGTTGTTCAGGAACGCGACCACCTGTCGTGGGACCGACGCCCCGGTCCTGCCCGTGACTTCGAGGCACCCCCCGTACGTCGGCACGATCAGAACATACGGGTCCGACACGATCGGCCCCGCTTCGGTCCTCCGCGTGGGTATGCGCAGCGCCGGGAGCCCCAGACGGTCGACGAACCGCTTGGTGTTCTCGGAGACGTTGGAGAAGTAGACGATCCTCACCGGCTCGGTGGCCGGCAGCGGAGCCGCCATGACTGCCCCCTTCGGATTACATGTGTTCCGGGTCCGCCCCGGGGTCAGGCCGCGACGGTGACGAGTGCCTTGATCCGGTCCGGCCGGAAACCGGACCAGTGATCGGAACCGGACACCACGACGGGAGCCTGGAGGTACCCGAGGGCCATCACGTACTCGCGCGCGTCGTCGTCGACGGAGATGTCGACCACCTGGTACTCGACGCCCTGCTTGTCGAGCGCCTTGTAGGTGGCGTTGCACTGGACGCAGGCGGGCTTGGTGTAGACGGTGACCATCAGTCGTGGACCTCTTTCGGCACGGGCGCCGGGGAGGCGCGGAGGGGCTCTTCTCGGACGGTCATCGGTTCCGGCGCTTCCGCCCGGCCTGTGGATAACCGTCGTGTCTGTCAGGGTTCACAGCCCGAATGCCACACGTGGCATTCATCGGGGGCCGCAACACCCTAGACACTACCCCTAGTGTCCGACGAGTCAATCGACCACAACATTTTGGTCTTACAACGGTGGTATTCCCAGGTCGCGATCCCGCCTTGTGGACACTTCCCACCCACCGTTGTCACGGTCGGCCCGAACGCCGCCGCCTCGCCCCGCGACCGTCACTCTGCCACGCGTGAGACGGTGCCGGAGACCCCGTCCGGCGCCCCACAGGTCGTCCCCAACCACCCCACACCTTGTCCCCAACCGCTCCACAGGGGCGACGGGGCCACCGCCGCGGAAGGGGCACCGGGAGGCCCCGCGGCGGCGGGGTCGTCGGGGGTCACCGTCGGCGCGGGTCTGCCCCGCCCCCACGACGACGAGGGCCCGCCACCGGCGAACCGGAGGCGGGCCCTCGAGGGTGCGTGGGATCCCACGCGGACGAGACTCAGCCCTGGCGGGCCTTGAAACGGGGGTCCTTCTTGTTGATCACGTAGACCTTGCCGCGACGACGGACAACCTGGGCGCCCGGCTTGTTCTTCAGCGACCGAAGGGACTTGCGGACCTTCATCTGGCGCTCCTTAGGCTCTCGGGGCGGCCGTGATGGCCGCCGACACGACTGGGGATGACTGCGCGACACGTCCGACCCGGAGGTCGGATGCACGACACACAACTGGTCCATCGTAACGGACTGCCCCGTCAGAACTCCAACCGGCGGAACCGGGCACCTCGCGTGGCCCGTCCACATGTCACGCAGAAGTCACACGGGCTTCCTATGCTGACGCCATGACCCAGTCCTCTGCAGACACCGGCGCTCTCCGCGCGTCCATCATCGCCGAACTCGGCGTTCGTCCCGACATCGATCCGGAGCAGGAGGTCGCCCGGCGGGTGGCGTTCCTGGCCGAGTATCTCCGCAGCACCCCCGCCACGGGTTTCGTCCTGGGGATCAGCGGGGGCCAGGACTCCACCCTGACGGGTCGGCTGTGCCAGCTCGCCGCCGAGAAGCTCCGCGACGAGGGCCTGCCCGACGCGCGGTTCGTCGCCATGCGGCTCCCCCACGGAACCCAGGCGGACGAGGACGACGCCGTCGCGGCCCTGGACTTCATCCGGCCCGATGCCCGCGTCACCGTCGACATCCGGGCGGCCTCGGAGGCCGCCTCCGGTGCTGCCGCGACTGCACTGGAGGACCTTCCCGGCCACGCGGGCCCGCTCCGCGACTTCGTCCGCGGCAACGTCAAGGCGCGCCAGCGGATGGTCGCGCAGTACGCGGTGGCCGGGCAGCTCGGCCATCTCGTCGTCGGCACCGATCACGCCGCCGAGGCGGTCACCGGCTTCTTCACCAAGTACGGAGACGGCGGCGTGGACCTCACCCCCCTGACCGGCCTCACCAAACGGCAGGGTGCAGCGCTGCTGCGGCACCTCGGCGCCCCGGAGTCGACCTGGCGGAAGGTCCCCACCGCCGATCTCGAGGACGACCGTCCGGGCCTGCCCGACGAGGTGGCACTGGGCGTGCCGTACGAGCAGATCGACGACTACCTGGAGGGCCGCGACGGCGTGCCGACTCAGGCCGCTGCCCGGATCGAGCAGCTGTTCCTGGCCACCCGCCACAAGCGGGCGGTCCCGGCCACGCCACTCGACACCTGGTGGCGCGAGGGGTGACGTCCCGGCGGTCGGTGGTCGACCGGACACCGGCCGACCAGGCACCGCCGCCCGATCACCGCACCAGCTCCCACACCGAGTCCAGCGCGTCCGCCGTCCCCGGTACGTCGAAGGACTGCGTGGTGAACACCGCCGCGCAGCGGCCCGTGCGCCGGTCGACGTAGCCGATCGTCCCCAGTCCCCCCGCCCAGCCGACGACCCCGTCCGGGCGGATCTCCACCTGCATCCCGTATCCACAGCCGGGTCCGATGAACCCCTCCGCATCGGCGCGCTGCCGCGGGGTCAGGTGGTCGGTCGTCATCATCTCCGCGAACTCCGGACCCAGGACGGTCCCGCCGTCGACCAGGACGTCGAGGAAGGCCAGATAGTCGGCGACGGTCGAGGCCAGCCCACACGCCAGGGACTCGAAGCGAGGTGGGCGATCGAATCTGCTCCGGATGTCCAGCGGCCGGAGGGCCCCGTCGGGTCCGAGCCCGTGGCAGGTGGGGAGCCGATCCGGGTCGGTGGTGAACCCGCAGTCCGCCAGTCCGAGCGGCCCCGTGACGTGCTCGGCCACCAACCCGGACACGCTGGCGCCCGTTGCCCGCGCCAGGAGCACCCCCAGGACGTCACTGCCGGTGTGGTAGTTCCAACCCCGCCCGGGTTGGTCCGCCAGGGGCAGTGCACCCAGCAGCCGGAGGTACTCGTCCGGCTCCATCGGCGGTGCGTAGGGGCCGGGTGCGACCTGCCGCTCGCCCATGGCGACGGTCAGGGGACTGCCCTCGCCCGCCCAGCCGACGCCGGCGGTCATGGTGAGGAGATGGCGCAGCGTGATCTGTCGCCCGGCCGGTACGGTCCGGTCGATCGGCCCGCCGGGCCGGGCGAGGACCCTGGGGGCGGACAGCTCCGGCAGATGTGTGGCCACCGGGTCGTCGAGCGAGAGGATCCCGAGCTCGACCAGCCTCAGCGCGAGCACGCCGCCCACCGGCTTGGTGTTGGACGACAGCGGGAACACCGCATCCGGGTCGAGCGCGGGGCCGCCGGGCGACCGCGTCCCACCCGACGCGATCCGTGATCGACCGTCCTGCCGTACCCCGCAGACGTAACCCGTCAGCCGTCCGGAGTCGACCAGGGCGTCGAGTCCCCCGGTGACGGAGGCGAACCGATCCATGGGGTGACCCTACGTCCGGGGGGCCGGCTGGTGAAGGGTTCGGCGGTGGTGGCCCGGGCCGTCAGCCCGCCAGCCGCGCGAGCGGGCCGTGGACGTCGACGGGACGGAGGCAGGTGTCGGGGATCGTCCCCAGCGAGCACGTGCCCACCGGCAGGACCGGGCGATAGCCCTCCGGTACGCCACCGCCCGCGATCACGTCCCGGTACGCGTCGACCCCGGAGGTCGGCCTGCGCTCGAGAGCCGGATCGGTGAGCACATCCACCTGGTAGAGGCCGAAACGGGAGTCGTAGGTCCCCCACTCGTAGTTGTCCACCAGCGACCAGTGGTTGTAGCCGATCACCGGGTAGCCGTCGGCGACCGCGCGTTGGATCCAGAACACGACGTCACGGAGGTAGTCACCGCGCTCGAAGGAGTCCTCCCGGTAGCCGTTGTGGGTGGGCATCCCGTTCTCGACGATGAACAGCGGCTTGCCGGGGAAGTGCCTGGCGTAGTGGACGATCGACTCGTACATCCCCTCGGGCTGCGGACGGACGCCGGCGAAGTCGTCCCACGCGGCACGGATGGTCGTGAGATTGTCGAGCGCGATGCCGTAGTAGTAGTCGACCCCGATGAAGTCCAGCTCGTCGCGGATGTGGTTGAGCAGCAGATCGTCCGTGGCCGGGGCGAAGGCGGGGAGGTACGCCTCGTTCGCGGTGACCATGGCATCGGGGTCCGCCCGATGAGCGGCGTGATATCCCAGCTTGTGGGCCGCCACCACGTTGTCGCGGAATGCGTTGAACTGGTGCAGCCCCACCAGCCCGATGCGGAGTTCGTGACTGAAGAACACCAGCGGCTCGTTGAAGGTGACCCACATCGTCCCGTCACCGGCCCACCGCTCGGTGATGAGCTCGGCGTAGCGCCCGAACGCCTCCACCGAGTCCGGCGAGAGGAACCCGCCGCGATCGACCAGCCATCCCGGATACACGTAGTGGACCATCGTGATCATCGGCGTCATGCCGTGCGCCCTGATCGTGCTCAGGATGTCGTCGTAGCGACGCAACGCCTGTTCGTCGTACCGCCCCGGCTCGGGCTCGATGCGCGACCACTCCACGCTGAGGCGGAAGATGTTCACGCCCAGGTCCGCGGCACGGGCGATGTCCTCCGGGTACCGGTTCCAGAAGTCGACGGCGTCGTTGACCGGATCAGCCTCTCCACGCGCGGCGGCGGCGTCGACGTAGCGCTTCCAGTTGGAATCCATATTTGAACCCTCGACCTGGAAGCCCGAGGTGGCCACCCCCCAGTGGAAGCCCTCGGCCATCCGCGCCTCGGCCCGGGCCTGCACGGACACCGAGATGAGAGCGGTCGCCACCAGAGCGGTGACGAGCACCAGCGCGAGCGGAATCCTGGTGACGGCAAACTTATGAACACCCATCACTAAAACATGACACATGCCTCGCCGGGCGTCAGCGCTTTGGGCCCCCGGACCCGGCATCGTGCGCGTCAGGCCCCGCGACCGGCGCGCCGGTACCCGGCCCGGAGGCCCGCCGCGGCGTCTACCGTGGTGTGATGCGAACCCTGGGAAACGTGCTCTGGTTTCTGCTCGCCGGCTGGTGGTTGGCGCTCGTGTACGTCATCGCCGGGATCATCGCCTGCATCCTGATCATCACCATCCCGTTCGGCATCGCCTCGTTCCGGCTCGCGGCGTACGTCCTGTGGCCGTTCGGGCGGCGGACCGAGTTCCGCCGGGACGCCGGTGCGCTCTCCCTGATCGGCAACGTCCTGTGGATCCTGGTGCTCGGCTGGGAACTGGCGATCGCCCACCTGCTCGCCGGGTTGCTGCTGTGCCTGACGATCGTGGGAATCCCCTTCGGCATCGCCTGCTGGAAGATGGTCCCGCTGGCCCTTCTCCCCCTCGGCCAGCGCATCGTGCCCATCCGTCACCCGTCGGAGGACCCCTTCGCCGCGGCGCCGGGGGCGCGGCGGTAGGACCGGGGACTCAGGCCGAGGACCGTGCGGAAGTCCGCGCTGAGATGGGCGTGGTCGGAGTACCCGAGCTCCGCGGCGATCCGGGCGATCGTCACCGACGGGTCCTCGCGTAGACGCTGCGCGGCCTCCTGGAGTCGGTACCGACGGATCATCTTCAGTGGCGGCAGTCCCACGTAGCGGTGCGCGAGTCGCTGCACCGCGCGAGTCGAGACGCCCAGGGCTGCGGCAACCTGGTCCACACGCACGATCGACCGGTCCGAGGCGATGAGATCCTCCATGGCGTTGGCCATCACGCCGCCGGCGTCCGGGGCGGCCAGGTGCGCGGCGGCCCACGCGGAGAAGTAGCGCAGCGCCCGGGCGCGGGCGACGGACTCG
>NZ_JAALED010000452.1:0-8260 GCF_014145155.1 Dietzia sp. B19
GCCGCCGCCGCCGAGGGAGCCACGGCCGCCGAGCCCGGTGGCCCGCTACCTCGCGAACCTGCCGGCGAACGTCCGCAGCGGCAGATCTGCGCTGGTGACCACCCCGGCGGGCGCGGCGATGACCGACCTGATCGAGTTGAGCGCGGGCAGCCCGGTCACGGTCATGCCGATGGACGCGAAGTCCTCGGGATCGGAGAGGTCGACGCCGGGGGCGGGGAAGATCATGTGCTTGTTGTAGATCTGCGGATCGCCCTTGATCATCGTGATGTAGCACCCCTTGATGTCCCACTTGGGCTCGGTGAGCGGGGTCATCTGCCACTCGAGGTGGGTCTCGATCCGCGAGACCCCGTCGACCATCCCCAGGTACTTGATGTAACTCCCGCCGAGGGACCCCTCGGGTAGCCGGTACCAGCCCAGGTCGACGTCCTCGGTGCAGGCGCCCAGTTCGCAGTCGAACACCACCTCGTCCAGCTCGAGGTCGAACGCGTCGGCCATCATGTACACCGAGTCCGCGAACACCTCGGTGTACTTGCGCAGCATCCCCGGCAGCGCGGGATCGTCGACGGGCCTGCCGTAGCCGACCTCCGTCCAGGTGTCGGCGGAGTGGTGACAGGACACGTCGACGGACTCGATCGTGGTGACGTTCTCGATGTCGGCCACGTCGGCCGAGGCGACCAGGCCGAGGATCTGGTTGAGCCCCGGGTTCATGCCGGTTCCGTAGAAGGTGGCCCCACCGGACTTCGCGGCCTCGTCCAGGATCTCCCGCCACGACCGGCCGGACGGGTGCGGATGGTTGAGATCGCGGTGGTGCCCGGTGATCCAGTCGGCGGTGGTGACGATGTTGATGCCGGCCTCGAGGACCTGCAGGTAGAGGTCCTCGTCGGGGAAGACGCCGTGGAACGTCACCACGTCCGGCCGGGCCGCGACGATCTCCTCGACGGTGCCGGTCGCGAGAATCCCGACCGGCGCGATGCCGGCCAGCTCGCCTACGTCTCGGCCGACTTTCTCGGGCGAGTAGCAGTGGACGCCCACGAGTTCGAGGTCCGGGTGGGTGCCGATCCGCTTGATCATCTCGCTGCCGACGTTGCCGGTGGCGACCTGGAACACGCGGGCGGGCTCACTGGTGCTGCTGGTCATCTGAGGTGTCACCTTTCGGGGAGTGGATGATCGGGATAGAACTGGGTGGCCCATGTCCGCAGGGCGGTGAACCCCTCGTATTCGCCGGGGGCGAGCGCGGCGGGGTCGGAGTACTTCTGGTGTCTCCAGATGGCGAGGTCGGCCTCGAACTGCTCGATCACGCCGCGGCCGTGCCTGGCCGCGCGCTCGGCGGACTCGGCGTCGCCCAGGTCCGGGCGCCGGCGGATCCAGACGGAGAACCGGACGTCACAGGTCTCGTCGTCGACGGGGGTGACGCAGGTCGCGGTGCGGTTGTCGACCATCCCGTGGCTCCGGGTGACGGCGACCCCCAGCCCGCCGTTGATGGCCTCGACCCCGCTGTCGACCTCCTCGATCGAACCCGGCGAGCCCTCGAACGCGATGGTGAAATCGACGTAGGAGACCGGCTCGTCGAAGTCCTGCCTGGTGAAGACCGGGATGATCGGCACTTTGTGGACGAACCCGAAGTGCGCGAAGTCGACCCCGTTCTCCAGGACGTACTGCGGATGGAGGTGGAGCCGCTCCTCGACGAGCGTGGTCCGCGGGTGGCACGGGTGGTAGTCCTCGGCGCGCGTGCCGTCGTCCCAGCTGGTGAAGACGTCGGGCACGTCGAAGTACGGCTCGCGCCCCTCGAGGTCGTGCCAGATGTAGATCGACTCGTTTCGCTCGACCACCGGGTAGGTCCTGATTTTGCGGCCGAGGTTCGGGCGGTCAGCGTAGGGGATGGTGGTGTTGCGCCCGTCCGAGTTCCACTGCCAGCCGTGGAAGGGGCACTGGATGGTCTCGTCGACCACGGTGCCGCCGTGGCCGAGGTGGGCGCCGAGGTGCTTGCAGTACGCGTCCATGACGGCGACACGGCCGGATCTGCTCCGCCAGGCCACCAGGTCCTCCCCGAACGCGGTGACCCGGTGGACGTGGCCGACGGGGACCTCGGCCGCCCACGCCACCTGGAACCAGCCGGTCGGCTTCATGGGGAGCGGGGGCTTGGGCATCGCTGAACTCCAATCTCTGGTCGAACGATCAACGGGTGGTCAACCGCGTCTGCAAAAACAGAATGGCGATTCTGCGAAGGTAGCATCGAGGTGTGGAGGCCACAGGAAAAACGACGACGACGACGACGAGGACCGGCGCCCGCGAGGACAAGCTCCGCGGCTACCGCCAGCAGATCCTCCACGCCGCGGAACGCGAGTTCGGCAAGGCCGGGTTTACCGCCACGCCGATGAACTCGATCGCGGCCACTGCCGGGTTGTCGCTGGCCACCGTGTACAAGTCCTTCTCCGGCAAGGCGGAGATCTGGGACGCCCTGCACCGCACGCGGATGGACGCCCTGCTGGAGGCGGTGCGCGAGGCCGACGCCGGGGAGCCGGGACTCGAGCGCCTGCTCACCGGACTGCGTCGGGTCTTCCTCTTCCTGGCGGCGCACCCCGCCTATCTCGAGATGAATCTCCGGGCCGGTGGGGGATGGGCGAGCAGCGTGGAGGGCGCCCACGGGATCCAGCGCACGGTGTGGAGCTCTGGCCTCGAGGTGATCGCCGCCGGGATGCAGGCCGCGGCGGATCGGGGGGAGCTCGCCGGCCTTGATCCCCGCATCGCTGCGGGGATGGCGATCTCTGCCCTCCAGGTGTGGCTGTCCGAGTGGGTGCGCTCGGAGCGGGCCGAGGATCCGGAGGCGCTGGTCGACGACATGACGCGGCGACTGCGCCTGCTGTTGACTAGCTCGGGTACCTCTCGGCCGCCAGGGCGCTGAGTCGCCGCAGGAAGCGGCGGAACAGCAGGTTCATCACCGGCCGGACCGCAGTGAGCGAGAGGTTGGTCGCCGCGTTGCCGTGCATCGCCAGGGTCCACGTGAGTCGGCAGCCGCCCTCGGTGGGCACGATGTCGTAGGCCTCGGCGAAGGCGTGGATCCCCTTGGTGGAGCTGGCGTTGAACCGGAATGCCATCCGGCGCTCCGGCTCCCACGCCAGGAACTCCTCCTCGCCGACCAGGCCGCCGAGCATGTGGACGGTGCGGGTGGTGCCCACGCCGTACGGGGGCTCGCTGGTCCAGACCACCTTGGTGATCACGCCCGCCCAGCGCGGCCACGAGTCGGCGTCGACGAAGATCTCGAACAGCTGTCGCGGCGTGGCGGGGATCGCCACGCTGTTGGTGAAGCGGAACCGGGCGGTGTCGGTGTACTCGACGTCCACCGGTTCACAGGGGTGCATGGTCGGCATCGCCCCTCCTCTCGTCTGACCCCTGGAGGTCCATGTCCCGAGGGTAGAACACGTTCTTGTCCCGTGGGTCGTTCAGGCGGGCCGTGCCCTCACAGAAACCGCTCAGGAGCCCCCGACTAGTCTGGGTCCAAACCGGCGCCGCGACAGGTCGGCGCGCCGCGAACCGCAGATGGACCCCATGCCAGAGCCCAGAACCGCCGCCGCCCGCTCCACGCTGGGCACCACAACCGCATTCCTGCGCAACTCATGGCGCACCCTCACCGCCATGCGCACGGCGTTGATCCTGTTGTTCCTGCTCGCCGTGGCGGCGATCCCGGGCGCGCTCCTGCCCCAGCGCAGCCTCAATGAGGGCAACGTCAACGACTACATCGCCGAGAACGGCTGGCTGGGCGAGTTCTACGACCGCCTACAGCTGTTCGACGTGTTCTCCAGCTGGTGGTTCACCGCCATCTACGTCCTGCTGTTCATCTCGCTGATCGGCTGCCTCACCCCGCGCTGCTTCGAGTTGGTCCGGCAGCTGCGCACGCCCCCGCCGCTCACTCCCCGCAACCTCTCGCGCCTGCCCCATCACGCCGCGTACCGCACCACGGCCTCACCCGAGCAGGCCGCCGACCAGGTCAAGGCCCAGCTCAAGGGCTGGCGGGTTCGGCGGAACGACGGCGACGGCCGCGTCCCCGGCACCATCGAGCTCTCCTCCGAGCGCGGCTACACGCGCGAGGTGGGCAACATCGTCTTCCACTTCGCCCTGCTCGCCCTGCTGATCACCTTCGCGGCCGGCAAGTTCGTCTACGCCGAGGGCATGCGGGTGATCATCGCCAACGCCGAATCGCCGGCCTTCTGCAACACCACCCCCAGCGCGTATGACACGTTCCGCGCGGGACTCCTGGTCGACGGCACGGATCTCGAGCAGTTCTGCATCAAGATCGAGGACTTCCGCGCCGACTACCTGCCCAACGGCCAGGCCGAGATGTTCACCTCCAACGTGCGGTTCACCGAGGAGGTCGCGACCACCGATCCGCAGACGTGGGAGCCGTACGAGATGCGGGTCAACCACCCTCTGCGCGTCGGGTCGACCCGCGTCTACCTGCAGGGCCACGGCTTCGCGCCCACCTTCACCGTCACGTTCCCCAATGGCGAGACCCGCACGGACACTCAGCACTGGCAGCCCACCGAGCTGCAGACGTTCTTGTCGTCGGGCATCATGCGCTTCGACCCGCCGGCCGGCCTGTACCCGGACCTGATGGAGCGGCGCACGCAGCAGATCGCCGTGCAGGGCCTGTTCGCGCCCACGGCGTCGTTCGACGGCACCATTCTGAGCTCGCGCTTCCCGCGGATGGACGACCCGGCGGTGGCGATCGACGTCTACCAGGGCGACGCCGGGCTCGACACCGGCCGCCCGCAGTCAGTCTTCTCGCTGGAATCCGACCTCATCGAGACCGGCGCCCTCGAGCGGCAGGCGCGCGTCAACCTCTTCCCCGGCGAATCCACCACCCTCCCCGACGGCACCGAGGTCCGGTTCGACGGCGCCGACGAGTTCATCAACATCCAGGTCTCCGAGGACCCCACGCAGATCTGGGTGGGTGTCTCGGCCGCGGTGATGATGGCCGGACTGATCCTCAGCCTGATGGTGCGGCGCCGCCGCATCTGGGCGCGCGTGACCGTCGACGACGACGAGGTGACCCGTGTCGACCTGGGGGGCCTCGCCCGGACGGACCGGATGGGCTGGGGATCGGAGTTCGACGAGCTCCGGGACCGGCTCGTCGCAGCGGCGGCCGTCACACCTGTCTTGCCCGAGGAGCCCGACTCGGGACACACTGCAATTAGTCGCGGCACCGCCGGCGACGCTCCGCGGAAGGACGACACCCGGTGAACTCTCTGATACTCGCCCAGGGCCTGCCCATCGACGAGACGCTCTCGACGTACAGCGACCTGGCGTTCCGCACGTCGTTCGCCATCTATGTCCTGGCGCTGATCGCCTCGCTGATCTACTACGCCGGCTTCCGGGTGGAGAAGGTCTCGCCGAGGCAGCTCGCCGGAGCCGGCGGGCCGGGACTCACCGAGTCCACGTCTCTCACCGATACCGGCGACGAGGACCGCGCGTCCGCGGGCAACGTGCGCTGGGCGCGTATCGCGCAACTGTTCGTCACGATCGCCTTCGTGTTCAGTGCGTCCTCGCTGGTGCTCCGCGGTGTGGCGACCGACCGTTTCCCCTTGGGCAACATGTACGAGTTCATCCTGGCCACCACCGTTCTCGCGGTGGGCACGGGACTGGTGTTCCTGCGCAAGCCCGCGTTGCAGGTGGCGTGGCCGTTCGTCCTCGCCCCGGTGTTGCTGCTGCTGTTCTTCGGCGGGACCCATCTGTACTCCGAGGCCGCCCCGGTGGTGCCCGCACTGCGCTCGTACTGGCTACCGATCCACGTGACGATCATCTCGTTGGGCTCGGGCATCCTGCTCATTCCGGGCGTCGTGTCGATCATGTACCTGCTGCGCGTGTGGCAACCCCAGGGTCAGGAGAAGGGGTGGGCCACGCGACTGACCCGGCCGCTGCCCGCCGCCGAAACCCTGGACCGGTTGGCGTACCGCACCACGGTGATCGGCTTCCCGATCTACAGCGTGGGCATCCTGCTCGGGGCGGTCTGGGCGGAGAGCGCGTGGGGCCGCTTCTGGGGCTGGGATCCCAAGGAGACCGCGTCGTTCATCTCCTGGGTCCTCTACGCCGGGTACCTCCACGCCCGCGCGACCAGCGGCTGGGGCCCCAAGAAGGCGGCGTGGATCAACATCGCGGGTTTCGTGGTGTTGGCGTTCAACCTCTTCTTCATCAACATCGTGGTCTCGGGCCTGCACTCCTACGCCGGGCTGAACTAACCCCCACACTGCCCCGCCCTGCCCCGCACCGCCCCGGCCTGCTGTGGTTGGTCGACATCACGCTGTGATTGCTTGACATCTCGCAGCTCCCCGCGCGGACTCTCGCGCATTCTGGCGACCAACTGGGCCGGCTGTCCTCGTGGCCGTGCTACTCGCTGCTCCGGGCGGCGGACCAGGTTTGTCCTCGACATCACCCGCGTGAGCTGGGGTGCCCTTCAACCCGGTTGCAGGGCACGGAGGTGGTCGCGCCTCTGAGCTGGGAGAGTGCGACGACGACGATGAGTTCCGGTCGCCACCGGGCATTCAACTGCTCGGTGGGCCGTCCGGGCCGGGGCTGGCGGAGGGGCTCATCTCGAGCATTCAGCTCGAGCGCCCTGACCGACCACGAGCCAGTCAGAGCTGCGCGAGCAGGTCCTTCCAGACGGGCTTCCAATACTCGATCGCCTCGGCCGAGTCGAGCTTGGTGTGCGTCAGCCCCACCGTGGACTTGCCGTTCTTCTTGTCGCTGAAGTTCAGGGCCACGCGCGTGCCGTCGGCCAGCGGGACCCGCCAGTAGCGCCACTTCTCGCTGCTCGAGGTGGCCGCGGGCGCCTCGACCTCCACACCGCCGAACTCCTCCCGGTCCCCGGCGAGGTCCACCCACGCCTGCAGCGCCGCGTCCATGTCCCCGGTGATGGTCCGCGAGGTCGACAACTGGAAGTCGCCGGTGCAGGACTGGCCCGGAACCCGCAGTCCGGCGTGCTGCTCGTAGGCGATGGCCGTGCCCTGGGCCCACCACTCGGCGCGCTCGACCGACTCCGGCATCATCTCGAGCGCCGCCTTCGCGATCGCCGAATGCGGCATCTCCCGCGCGCCGGCCTGCTCGAGCCTCTCGACCCAGTCGTCCCACGATCGGCCGGTGGCGGAGGCGATGGCAGGGGTGTTGGACGGCTTGGTCATGCCGCCAATGATGCCCCGTCCCGGCGCGCTCCGGCCAGCCTTCGGAGTCAGACGTCCACCCCGGCGCGGCTGGCTCGCGGCCACCCCGGCGGGACCGGTTCCCAGCCAACTGCCAGCGAGCTGCCGGGGAATCGCCACGATCCCTCGGCATACTGTGCACGTGGACGCCACAGCGAGCAACGCCCCCGACGCCCGGCCCGAGGCCCGGGTGCTGGTGGTCGACGACGAGGAGAACATCGTCGAGTTGCTGTCGGTCTCACTGCGGTTCCAGGGGTTCGAGGTCGAGACCGCCCGCACCGGCGCCGAGGCGATCGACAAGGCCCGCCGCTTCCGGCCCGACGCGGTGATCCTGGATGTGATGATGCCGGTCATGGACGGTTTCGACGCGGTCAAGCGGCTGCGCGCGGACGGCTGTGACGCGCCGGTGCTGTTCCTCACCGCGCGGGCCGCCGTGGCCGACCGGGTCGCTGGGCTCACCCTGGGGGCCGACGACTACGTGACCAAGCCGTTCAGCCTCGAGGAGGTGGTGGCACGGTTGCGCACGATCCTGCGTCGCGCGGGCACGCTGTCCGGGGCCGAGCGCAGCTCGCGGCTCACCTTCGCCGACCTGGAGCTGGACGAGGACAGTCACGAGGTTCGCAAGGCGGGCCGGGCCGTCGCGCTCTCGCCCACCGAGTTCACTCTCCTGCGATATCTGATGGTCAACTCCGGGACGGTGCTGTCCAAGGCGCGCATCCTCGACCACGTGTGGGACTACGACTTCGGCGGAGACGGCGGCGTGGTCGAGTCCTACGTGTCGTACCTGCGCAAGAAGATCGATACCGAGGAGCCGAGACTCATCCACACCATCCGCGGCGTCGGCTACGTGTTGCGCGAACCGCGCTGATGCCCAGTTCGCCGGGCTTGCCCGCCTCGTCGTCAACCGCGGCCGCCGCACCCACCACGCGGCGTCGCGCGGTCCCGCTGCGGGTGAGTCTGGTCCTGCTCGCGGTGGTCCTGACCGCGCTGGCGCTGGTGGTCTCGGGGGTCGCTGTCACCCGCGCTCTGGAGGCCTCGATGCTCGAGCGGACCGACGCCGCGCTGCACCA
>NZ_JAALED010000453.1:0-3125 GCF_014145155.1 Dietzia sp. B19
CGGCCCTCACCTCGAAGCCCGTCCGGAGGGCGGCCGCCCGCCCCCACTGGGCGGAGTTGCCGGTCGCGGGCGCTCTCGCCACGGCCGACGGCACGCCGGTGGCGGTGGACGGGGTGGTCGACCTGGTCGTGGACGAGCCCGACGGTTCGCTGTCCGTCATCGACTACAAGACCGATGTGGCGGTCACCACCGGGACAGTCGACGAGTACCTGCTGCAGTTGTGCGCGTACGCCGAACTGCTGGGCGCGACCACCGGCCGGACGGTCTCGCGCGTCGAGCTCGTGTTCTGCCGCGGCAACCGGGCCACCGTGATCGGACGGGACCTCAGCTGAGGTTCGTCCACACCACCCGGCCGTTCGCCGCGGCCGCGACCGCGGCGTCGCAGGGTTCGCCGGTGGTCAACGCCTGGTACAGCTCGACCAGCAGGTCGACGACCGAATCCCACACCCGGTGGAGCGGGTCCTCCCCGCCGTACGCCCAGATGGACCCGGCGTCCGGCCCGGTCCGATAGGACACCGCGTACCCGTACCCGCGGCGCTCCGCGATCGGCCACAGGCGACCGGTCCAGGTACCCCCGGACCCCGGGTCCGAACCGAGTCCGCCGAGCGCCATCGCGTGCTCGAACCTCTTCGCCTGGACCTCGAAACCCTCGGCGGCGCCGACCGGTTCGGCGAACGGCAGCAGACCCTCGACCGAATCCAGGCCGGTCCGGCGCAGATGCCACAGCAGGGTCCGGATCCCCACCGAATCGTCGACACCGCAGCTGTCGAGGAGGGTCCCGGTCCGGCTGTCGGACGCGCGGGGATCATCCAGCCACGCACCGGGGACGCTCTCCACCTGCAGGAGGACCGCGATCGCGTCGCAGAGCTCCCCGACCTGCTCGTCGAGCACGACAGCGGCCTCGTCGACACGCCCGGACCGCGATCGCCGGGCGACGTGGTCGGAGGGCCCCGGGTCCCCGGTGATCACGGGCGGCGGAGCGGTCGGGCCCCGGCCCTGTTCATCGTCCATCGCTCGTCGGATCCCGTCGAGGGCGCCGTCGAACTCGGCACCCCACCCCGCCCGCGCGGCGGACTCCGGTTCCGGCGCCCGCGCCGCCTGTCCCGGCGCCGGGTCGAGCTCGACCTCGTCCTCCCGAACCGCCGGGATCGCCCCGGTGACATCGGCGAAGAGGTCCAGCCGCGCACGTCGGCTGTCGCGCATCCGGTCGCGCTCGGACCGCGTGAACGACAGCACCGGAAGGGTGAGGAGCAGCGCGGCCTGCCTACCCGAGAACCCGAATCCCAGTTTGAGGGCGCGGCGGGCGTCGACAGGGGATTCCGCCTGCCGGATCGTCTCTATCACGGCATCCAGGTCCTCGCACGCCAGGAGTACCGCCTCGGCCTCGTCGCACGCCCTCCCGGCGTCGTCCCCGGGCTCGAACCAGCCCCCGACCGCACCCATAGAACCCATGCCAGTCCCCCGATCTTTCCCGCAACAGAACGGACCCGGCCCCCACCGGATCGTCACGAATCCTACGCCCGCCGACCCACCCGTGGTCATGCGGTCACGCAGCCCGGGGCGGGTCCGTCCCTGTGGATTGTGACCGATCTCTCCGCCATCTACGGGACGCTGACCAGCGCTTTTCGATTTTCCAGCAGTTCCACAGGGACGGCGGGGGATTCCTTTGGGAACGGGACGTAGGGTCCTGGGCATGAACGGACAACTGATGCTGGAGGACGGGGACCGGCGCCGCTCCACCCCGGCGCCTCCTGCGGAGGTCGCCCCGGCGCAGGCCGACCACGGCCGTGACGCCCCAGTCGATCGCGAGGTGACCCCGGCCGCCGTCTTTCCGGCGCCGTTGACCACGGTCTCGGCCGCGGCGACAGGGGGGTTGATCGGCCTCGGGGCGGTCTACGGCGTGGCGGCGCGACTCGCCGACACCCTTGTCGGGGTGGCGGTCCTCGTCCTGGTGTTCGCGTTGACGATGGCCGGCCCGAGGGTCCACTCCGTGGCCCGGTCCGAGGTGGGCCGGACCATCGCGGTGATCCTCGAGGCGATCGCCTTCGGCGGTGTGCTCGGCGCGGTCATCGTCCTGTTCTGAGCCGGGCCCCCAGCTGCTCCACGAGGTCCTCCTCCACCCCGGCGCCGTCCACGAGGTATCGACGGACGTCGCCGAACTCGCTGTCCAACGCGGTCAGCGAGCGCCGGATGTTGCTCTCCTCGACCCCGATGAGCACGTCGATCGCGTCGAGACGCTCGGGCATCTCCGCCCGGACGTACGCCCGGATGGAGTTGACGAAGTCGACGGACAGCTCGCGGGTCAGCATGTAGTCGGCGATCACGTCCTCTTCCCGCACTCCGGCGAGCAGCTGGAGCACTGCGGAGGTCCAGCCCGTCCGGTCCTTGCCGGCCGTGCAGTGCACGATCGCCGGGCCCGCCGACCGCGCCACGGCGCTGACCGCGCGGCCGAAACCGGTCCGCTCCTCGTCGCCGAGGACGAACCGCTCGTACATGATCGCCGTCTCGCGTCGGGCGTCCTCCACGCTGAACGTCCCGACCCCGGTGAATGCGGCCGCGGAGGTGTTCCCGGCGAGGACGTCGATGGCCAGGTAGTCGGCACCGGCGGGGATCACATCGGGCTGCCTGGTGATCTCGTCGCCGGTCCGCAGGTCCACGATGGTGCTCACCCCGAGCCGCTCGAGTACCCCGAGGTCGTCCTCACCCACCGACAGCGTGGTGGATCGGTAGACCAGACCGCGGGCCATGCTCCCGGTCGGGTGGAGCGCGTAACCCGGGCCCGCGACGTCACGGAAGTTGTGCACGCTCGTCAGTCGGACGTCGCCGGGCGCCGGTCCGGATGCGCCGACCTCAGCCCCCACCTCCGCGACGACCTCGGCGTCGACCCCGGTGGTCATGCGCGCGTCTGCGCCCATTCCGCGTCCCCTTCGGCTCCCGCGCGCCCGGATGACGCACCGCCCCTCCGTTCCTACCGGATCGCGGGTACCGGTGCGAGGCGGCCTCCGCGGAACCGCATCTCACCGCGCTGCCGTCCACCCGTCACCCAGGTCCCGGTTCGACGTGCCCCGGTGGGGACGCCGCCGGCCAGGCCAGCGTGGTCGGGGTGGACCGGCCCCTGAGCTCGA
>NZ_JAALED010000454.1:0-6162 GCF_014145155.1 Dietzia sp. B19
GCAGCGAGAGCACGGGAACGGCGGGGTCGACGGCCGACAGGAGCGTGCCGAGCTCGTCGGCGCCCACCCCCGGTGCGAACTCGAGCGATCGGTACCCGCCACCGAACGTCTCGCGGAGCGCGGCGGCGAGCCCGCCGTCCACCGTCCCTGCGACGGAGAGCACACAACCTATTCCGCGGTCACCCGCGGAATCGACCTTCTGTGGCTGCCATTTCACCGCGTAGGACCGGCCGGCGGATTCGGATTCGTGGCGGCGGGTGCTGCGACTGGCCAACCAGAAACTGCTCCGTTGGAAGGGATAGGTCGGCAGTTCGATGGTGTGCGGGGTCCGGGGCACGACGAAGCCGAGGTCGATCTCCGCACCGTCGGCCCACGCGGTCGCGAGCGCTCTGACGAAGGCGTCGATCCCCGGCTCGGTGCGTCGCAGCGTCTCCTGACCCTCGATGTCGAGAGCACCGATGAGCACCGGGTGCGGACTGCATTCGATCCCTCGCTCGATGCCGTCGGTGCGTAACCGTTCGACGACCTCCGCCATGCGGACGGTGTGATGGAGGTTGTCGAACCAGTAGTCGCCGTCCATCTCCGGACCGTCGACCAGGTTCGTCGACACGGTGGAGTACAGGGCCAGCTCCGCCGGCCCGGGATCGACGTCCCGGAGCGCCTCGCGCAACTCGTCCCGCAGCAGTTCGACGGACGGCGAGTGGGACGGGTAGTCGACGCTCACCCGCCGGCTGTCGACGCCCTCGGCGGACAGTGCCTGCTCGGCCCGGTCCAGGGCCTCGTCCGGACCCGCGAGCACCGAGGTCGCCATCCCGTTCTGGACGGCGACCGCGAGGTCCCCGCGGTCGAGGTCGCAGATCTCTCCCACACGCGACGGCGCGGCGCGAACCGCGAGCATGCCACCGGTGCCCACGATCCGGCGCAGTGCCAGGGCCCGTCGCGCCACGACCCGTGCGCCGTCCTCCGGCGTCAGGACACCCGCTACCACCGCCGCGGCGATCTCCCCCTGGGAGTGGCCGACGATCGCCGCTGGACGCAGGCCGCTCGCGAGCCACAGGCGGGCGAGGGACACCATCACCGCCCAGAGAGCCGACTGTACGAGCTCGACCCGGTCGAGCCACGACTCGTCCCCGGACCGCAACAGGGCGAGGACATCGGTGCCGAGATGCGGTTCCAACACCGCGGCGCACTCCGCCATCGACGCCGCGAACTCCGGTGAGCGGTCCATGAGTTCACGCCCCATGCCCGCGTACTGGGCACCCTGGCCGGGGAAGATCAGGACGGTGTCCGGGGTCCCCGTCGCCCGGCCGCGCACGACCGCCGGACCGGGCCGACCGTCGCCCAGTCCACGGAGGCCGTCGATGAGCTCCTCCGCGGTCCTTCCGATCACCACGGCACGATGCTCGTCCACGCTCCGTGTCCGGAGCAGGCTGTGGGCGATGGACCGGATATCCGGGTGCGGTTCGGCGGCGAGCCGCTCCACCAGCTCGGCGGCCCGCGCCTGCAGAGCGTCATCGCTGCGCGCCGACAGGACCCACATGACGGGGGCGTCGTCTCCGAGCACCGACGATCCGTGATCGTCACCGGGCTCGGGATCGCCGCCCTCCGTCTCCTCCTCGGGCTCGTACCCGGCGAGCACGATGTGTGCGTTGGTCCCGCTCAGGCCGAACGAGGAGACGCCACATCGTCTGGGGGCGCCGTCGCGCCGGCTCCAGGCCCGACCCTCGGTCAGGACCTCCACACCGGAGCCCTCCCAGTCGATGAGCGGGGTCAGCGGATCGGCATGCAACGAGCCGGGGAGCCACCCGTGTCGCAGCGCCATGATCATCTTGATGAGGCCACCCACGCCCGAGGCGGCCTGGGCGTGACCGACGTTGGATTTCAGCGAACCGATGTACAGCGGCTCCGCGGCGTCGCCGCGCTCCGATCCGTACGCCTCGATCAGCGCGTTGGCCTCGATGGGGTCCCCGAGCCTGGTACCCGTCCCGTGGGCTTCGACCGCGTCGATGTCGGACACCGCGAGACCCGCGGAGGCGACCGCGGCCCGGATCACCTCCACCTGGGCGGGGCCGCTGGGGGCGCTGATCCCGTTCGAGGCCCCGTCCTGGTTGAGGGCGGACCCCTCGATCAGCGCGAGGATCGGATGCCCGTGCTCCCGGGCACGGCTCAGCCGCTCGAGGACGATCACACCGACGCCCTCACCCAGTCCCATCCCGTCGGCGGCCTCCCCGAACGCCTTGCACCGGCCGTCTGCCGCCACGCCGCGTTGCCGGGTGAAGCCCACCAGCGAGATCGGCGCGGCCATGACCGCGGCTCCCCCAGCCAGCGCCAGCTCGCAGTCCCCTCGACGCAGCGCGTTGGCCGCCTCGTGGATCGCGACGAGGGAGGAGGAGCAGGCGGTGTCGATCGTCAGGGCCGGCCCCCGCAGGCCGAGATGGTAGGCGATGCGGCCCGACATGATGCTGGTCGACATGCCCGCTACCAGCGGACCCAGGAGCTCCGTGGGCGCCTCGTACCAATCCTGTCCGTACCCCTGGTAGGCGGCGCCGATGTAGACACCGGTGGCCGATTCGGACAGCGCGTCCCGGGTCAGCCCCATGCGTTCGAACGCTTCCCAGCCGGCCTCAAGCAACAGCCGGTGCTGTGGGTCTGTCGCCCTGGCCTCGTTCGGTGACATGTTGAAGAACTGCGCGTCGAACCGGTCGGCGTCGTGGAGGAATCCCCCGCGGTCGGTCATGCTCGACCCCGGACGCTCCCCGCTCGGATCGATGAGCTGATCCAGATCCCATCCCCTGTTCACGGGGAGGTCGGAGGTCAGGTCATCACCGTCGAGGACCGACTGCCACAGCTGCTCGGGACTGTCACACCCCCCCGGGTAGCGGCAGGCGAGCGAGACCACGGCGATCGGTTCGTCGGCCCGGCGGCGCAGGTCGGCGACTTGAGCGGCGAGACTCTCCTGTTCCTTCAGGGAACGTCGGAGAGCGGTGATGAGGCGGCTGTTGTCGTCCGTCATGAACTGGTCCTCTGATCGGAATCGGATCCGCCGACGCGGGAGATGAGGTCGTCGATGGACAGGGAGTCGATGTCGTCGTCGGCCTCCGGAGGGGGCGGGCCGGGTTCCACCCCGGCGGGGTCCGCGATGCGTCCGGTCTCGGCGACCGGATCCGCATCCCGTTCCCCCAGGGCCTCCGATTGGACGCGCGCCAGTAGGTAGTCGACGAGTCGCTGCGCCGTCGGATGGTCGAAGGCGATCGAGGCGGGGAGCTTGAGTCCGGTCGACCGCTGCAGCCGGCGACGGAGCTCGAGCGCCGTGAGTGAGTCGAAGCCCATGTCACGCAGGGCCCGCCGGGGTGAGACCTCATCGGCGGGCATCGACAGCACCGAGCTGATCTCGCTTTTGACTGCGCCCATCATGGTCCGGGCCCGTTGCGGACCACCCTGTGCGGCCAGGCGTCTGACCAGGTCGGTGCCACCGTCGTCATCAGGCTCCGGTTCGGGTTCGGGCGCCGTGGCCGCCCCGCGTTCCAGACCGGCGAACAGTCGGGTCGGTCGAGCCGACTCGAACACCTCGCGGAAGGTCGGCCAGTCGACCTCGCTGATGCAGACCAGCGGATCCCCTTCACCGAGGACGTCGTCGAGTTCCGCCAGCCCGTCGGCCGGGTCCATGAACGGCAGGCCCTGTGCGCGGAGGCGGTCCTCGAGGTAGTCCGCAGCACGTCCACCGGCTCCCGAGGCCCCGGGGTCCCACAACCCCCACGCCAGGGAGACCGTCGGCAGACCCCGGCCCGTACGCGCGGCCGCGAGGGCGTCGAGGTAGCCGTTCGCGCCGGCATAGGCGCCATGCCGGCCGCTTCCCCAGATCGATGAGATGGACGAGAAGAAGATCATCGGGACACCCGGATCGCCGAACACCTTGTCCAGCGCCCGAGCCCCCGAGACCTTGGCCCGGCAGGTCTGCGCCGCGGACTCGATCCCGAGCTCGTCCAGCGGTTCCAGCGTGCCGCCGACGGCGAGGTGCCACACCGAACCCACCGGTGCTCCGTCCCCGGCGAGGGTCCCGGCGATCTCGCGGAGTCGGTTCTCGTCACCGACATCGCCCGCGAACGTCCTCAGTTCGGCCCCCAGTCCGGCGAGCTCGGTCGACAGCCTCTCGACGTCCTCCGCCCGACCGCCGCTGCGGGACACCGTGGCGATGGTGGTGACGCCCCGGCTCGCCAGCCATGCCGCCACCTGGCGGCCGATTCCCCCGGTGCCACCGACGACGAGTGCGCACCCGCCGAGATCCCACCGGGACCGGTGCGAACGGTCGACCACCAACCGACGACCCTCGATGTCGTGCCCGCGGATCCGCACCTGGTCCTCACCGGCATCGGCGTCGGCCGCGAGTACCCGTCCGAGCGCGGGTCCGTCGAACGTCTCACCGAGCTCGACGAGACCTCCCCACCTGTTCGGGCTCTCCAATCCGCCCGTCCGAGCCAACGCCCACACCGCGCCCGACGCCGGGGTGGGCTCGCCCGTCACGGCCCACACCCGGGGTTCCCCGGGCGTCCGCGCGATCGCGTTCAGCGCCGTGACGACCCACCACATCGCCGCCGGGAGCGAGTCGGGATGGGACGGGTGCATCCGGTCACCGCTGTCCGGTTCGACGGTCGCGGCCAGCAATACCCCGGCCAGTTCTCGTCCCCCGGAGACCCGCTGGACGGTCGACGCCAGCAGGTCGGCGTCGGAGAGTTCCTCCGTGGTCGCGGCGTGTTCGATGAGTTCCGGCCCTGCCGACCCGAAACACGACCGGATGGTCCGCAGACGGACCTCACCGAGCCCGTCGGAATCATGCCGGAGCATCATCCACACCCCGCCGGGCGCGGCCACGGGGAGCTCGACCGGCTCCCACGCCACCGCGTACCTGCGCCCGCTCTCCGGAATGCCGGTCGCGCGCGTGGGGGCCGGTCCCTCGAGCCAGTACCGCCGGTGCTGGAACGGGTAGGTGGGGAGCTGGACCATCGGCCCGGGGCACACCTCGTCCCAGTCCGGCTCGACGCCGGCGAGGACCGAGTCGGCCAGGGACGTGAGCAGATCGGCGCGCCCACCCTCCTCCCGGTGGATCGAAGCGACCGACACCGCCTCGACCGCGGCGGCCTCGAAGCTCTCCTCGAGCGCCGTGGCCAGGATCGGGTGGGGGCTCATCTCGATGAACACCGTGCACCCGCGGTCGAGCGCGGTGTCGATCGCGTCCGAGAAGCGGACCCGGCTCCGCAGATTCCGGTACCAGTACCCCGGCGTGAGGTCCGTGGGATCGGTCACGGTCCCGGTCACGGAGGACACGAACAGCGTCGAATCGGTCCCACCACGGGGTTCGATACCGACCAACGCCTCGCGGACCCGCCCTTCGATCCGGTCGATCTGCGAGGTGTGGGAGGCGTAGTTCACCCGCACCGACCTGTTCCGAACCGACTCCCCGTCGAGCCGCTCACCCAACTCGGTGAGGGCGTCGACCGGCCCGGCCACGACGACCGATCGCGGCGAGTTGACCGCAGCGATCTCGACGGGGCCGTCCTCTGCGAGTCGCGCGCGCATCTCCTCCGCGCCCAGCGACACCGAGAGCATCCCGCTGTCGACGGCCTCGTCCGCCGCGGTCAGGGCGGCGACGGCGGCGGACCGCTCGACGACGATCCGGGCTCCGTCGTCCAGAGAGAGGATCCCGGCGACGCACGCGGCCGCGACCTCGCCCTGCGAATGACCGACCACCGCGTACGGGGTCACTCCCCACCCGGACCAGGTGCGGGCGAGCGCCACCATGACCGCCCACAGTGCCGGCTGTACCCGGTCGACCCGGGAGACCCACTCGTCGTCCTCCCCGTCGAGCAGGTCCATCAGCGACCACCCGGCGACCCGGTCGAGTGCGCCGGCGCACTCGTCGAGTGCATCGGCGAAGACCGGCTCCTCCCGCCGCAGGACGGAGCCCATCCGGACCCACTGGGCCCCCTGGCCCGGGAAGACGAAGGCGACCCGCGGGCGCGTCACGCCGACCTCCCCCACCCGGGCGGACCCGGAGTCTTGTCCCTCGGCCACCCGGCGTACGGCGGCACCCAGGTCCGCCGCGGACCCGGTCACCAGCGCGCGGTGCTCGAAGTGATCGCGGCCCTTGGTCGTCGTGGCCGCTAT
>NZ_JAALED010000455.1:0-5954 GCF_014145155.1 Dietzia sp. B19
TCGACCGCGGCGCGGTGATCCGGAGCGCCGACCGCATCATCTGGACCTGGCCCGATCAGCGATCGGCGGGAGGGTGCGCCGCGGCCGAGGACTCACTGGCACTCGCGTTGCCGGACGGCGAACGCGCCGACGCACTCCCCCTCGCGGGTGGGGCGGCACGGGGCCAGCCCGAGGCCCTGGCCGAGGGGCGCTACGGACGGATCACCGGTCTGGCGGCGGTCGGTGACGGGGTGTTGCTCGGAGGGACGACCAACAAGCGTGGTGGCTCCCCTGTCCCCACCGACGATCGCGCCGTCATCCTGCCCCGGACCGGTGGCGGAGGCGGCGACGCCCGGACCTGACTCGCGGTCTGGTGGGGCACCTCACCCGGCGGGCCACATCTCGTCGAGGCGATGGAGGGTGGCGCCGAACAGTGCCGCGGTCTCCCCGGCGCCGGGAGACGAGAGAAGTCACGGAGCATCACGTCGACCAGGGGGCTCGGGAGCGTCGGGAGGACGCGTCCGAGGAGACGTGCGAGGGTGGCCGGCAGATGCCGGATCCGCACGTCCGCGCCGTTCACCCGAGTGACGAACTCGTCCACGGAGAGGGACTGCGGTCCGGCGAGCTCGAAGATACCGGTCGGGGTGGCGTGGTCCAGCGCCGCGTGGAGCAGGGCCTCGGCGACATCATCGCGAGCGATCCAGTCATAGCGTTGGGTCCCCGGCCCGAGGACGGTGACGGGCCGTCCCCCGAGGAGAGCATCTCCGTGACGGTGGGCCCGGGTGCGTCGGGGGTGCCGAAGATGTGCGCGGCGCGGAAGACGACCGCGGGAATCCCACTCGCGCGGATGAGTCCTTCTGCGTGGGCCTTGTACCGCAGGTACGGGTTGGTCGAGGTCTCATCCGCCCCCAGGTACGACAGGAAGACGACGCGGCGCACCCCTGAGTCCTTCAGTGCGGTCACCGTGGCGCGCACCGTGTCGAGATTCGCCGACTGGTAGGTGTCGGGCCGCCTCGGGAACAGGGCCCCGGCCAGATGCACCACCGCGGACGCTCCGACCGACGCCGTGGCCACGTCGTCGCCTCGTCTCAGCGCGCGGACCTCGTTCGGCAGCCCGGCCAGTCGCGCCCGAAGCGCGGTGCCGACCTGGCCGGAGGCGCCGGTGATGACCACCGGTCCCGTGCTCCACTCCCGCTCGGCCACCACGTCACCCGCTTCCGTCCCCACAGTGCCTCTCGGCACCTGCGCACCAGAAGAACACACCCCGTCCCGGGCTCGCAAGGACCCCCGGGGCTGTCACCCGCAGGCGGCGATCACGAGCTCCTTGACCCTGGCCGGGTCGGCCTGCCCGCGGGTGGCCTTCATGACCGCTCCGACGATCGCGCCGGCGGCCTGGACCTTTCCGGAGCGGATCTTCTCCGCGATGTCCGGCTGCGCGGCGAGGGCGTCGTCGACCGCCTTCTGCAGGGCGGAGTCGTCACGGACCACCTCGAGGCCCTTGTCGGCCACGACCCGGTCCGGCTCACCCTCACCGTCGAGGACCGCGTCCACGACCTGCCGGGCGAGCTTGTTGGTGAGCGTCCCCTCCGCCACGAGCTCGATGACCCGCGCCACCTGGGCGGGGGTGATCTCCAGCTCCGGCAGGCCCACGCCGCGCTTGTTGGCCTGCTGCGAGAGGTAGGCCACCCACCACGACCGGGCCTCGGTGGGGGGCGCGCCGGCGTCGACGGTGGCGAGGATCAGGTCCAACGCTCCGGCGTTGACCAGGTCGCGCATCTCCTCGTCCGAGACACCCCAGTCGGCCTGCACCCGTGCGCGGCGCAGCCACGGCAGCTCGGGCAACTCGGCACGGATCTTCTCGATGAGCTCGTCCAGCGGCTCGACCGGTGCGAGGTCGGGCTCGGGGAAGTACCGGTAGTCCTCGGCGGACTCCTTGGGCCTGCCCGCCGTGGTGGTCCCGTCGGACTCGTGGAAGTGCCGCGTCTCCAGCACGACCTCCCCACCTGAGGTCAGGACGTCCGCCTGGCGGCACATCTCGTGACGCACGGCGACCTCGACGCTGCGCAGGGAGTTGACGTTCTTGGTCTCCGTCCGGGTCCCGAACTCGGTGGCGCCCTTGGGCATCAGTGAGACGTTGGCGTCGCACCGCATCGACCCCTGGTCCATGCGGACGTCGGAGACGTCGAGACTCCGGAGCAGATCGCGCAGAGCGGAGACGTACGCGCGGGCGATCTCGGGGGCACGCTCCCCGGCGCCGACGATCGGTTTGGAGACGATCTCGATCAGCGGAACGCCGGCACGGTTGAAGTCGAGCAGCGAATGCGTGGCCCCGTGGATCCGACCGGTGGCCGAGCCGACGTGGGTGGACTTGCCGGTGTCCTCCTCCATGTGCGCCCGCTCGACCTCGACGCGCCAGGTGGTGCCGTCCTCGAGCTGAACGTCGAGGAAACCGTCGTGGGCGATCGGCTCGTCATACTGCGAGATCTGATAGTTCTTCGGCTGGTCCGGGTAGAAGTAGTTCTTCCTCGCGAAGCGGCTGTACGGCGCGATCGAACAGCCGAGGGCCAGCCCGATCTTGATCGCCCACTCGACGGCCTGCCCGTTGACCACCGGCAGCGCCCCCGGTAGACCGATGCACACCGGACACACCTGCGTGTTGGGGTCCGCTCCGAACGCCGTCGGGCACCCGCAGAACATCTTGGTGGCGGTGTGCAACTCGACGTGCACCTCCATGCCCATGACGGGATCGAAACGTGACACGACCTCGGTGAACTCCATGCGGAACAATCTAGCCGAAGAGGCAGGCGGCCTCGCGGTAGCGGTCCTCCGGAACGGTCTTGAGCACGGCGACGGCCTCGGCGACCGGCACCATCTCGATGGACTCCCCGCGCAGGGCCACCACCTGACCGAAGTCCCCCCGGTGCACCGCATGCGCGGCGTGGACACCGAAACGGGTGGCCAGGACACGGTCGTACGCCGTGGGGGTTCCCCCGCGCTGGATGTGCCCCAGGACCGTGGTGCGGACGTCGCGGTTCATCCGCGAGGCGATCGCCGAGGCCATCTGGTCCGCGACTCCGGTGAACACCTCGTGCCCGAACTGGTCGGTCCCGCCCTGCCGCAACGTCATCCCCGAACCCTCGACGGGTGTGGCGCCCTCCGCCACCACGCAGATGCCGTACGCCTCCCCCATCTGGAAGCGGCGCTTCATCACCTTGCACACGTAGTCGATGTCGAACGGCACCTCGGGGATGACGATCATGTGCGCGCCGGACGCGAGCCCGGCGTGGAGGGCGATCCACCCGGCATGCCTCCCCATCACCTCGACGAGCATGACCCGCTCGTGGGACTCCGCGGTGGTGTGCAGGCGGTCGATCGCGTCGGAGGCGATCGAGACCGCGGTGTCGAACCCGAATGTGTAGTCGGTTCCCGCCACGTCGTTGTCGATGGTCTTGGGCACGCCCACCACCGGGACGCCGTTCTCCGTGAGCCACCGCGCCGCCTTCAGCGTCCCGTCGCCACCGATGGCCACCAGCGCGTCGAGGGAGTGACGCTGCAGGGTCCGTCGGATCTCCGGCAGGCTCCCGGTGAGGATGTCCGGGTTGAGCCGGCCCGTTCCGAGGATCGTGCCCCCGCGCAGCAGGATGCGGTCGATCCCCTCGTCGTCGAACAGGGGCACCGCACGATCGTGGACCAACCCGGACCACCCGTCCTGGAAGCCCAGGACCGGCGAGTCGTACTCGGAATGGGCGGTCCGCACCAGGGCACGGATCACCGCGTTGAGGCCGGGGCAGTCCCCGCCTGCGGTCAGCACGCCAATACGCACGTCGGACTCCTCTCGGTTCTCCCGCAGTCTAGGGCCGTGGCCGGTCCACCGCGCCCGGCCCCGGCGACTGTTCACCGGTACGAAACGCCATCGTCGCCACCCCTCCGAGCAGGACCACCACGGCGGGGAGGTACATGGCGTCCGCCACAGCCTGTCCGACGTCGCCGTGGACGACCAACCGCGCTTGCATCAACGCACCGATCGCCGCGGATCCCAGGACCGCGCCCACCTGGCGGGTGGTGTTGTAGACCCCCGAGCCGGCTCCGGCGGAGGCGAGCTCGAGGCGCCGCATCGCGGTGGACGACGTGGGCGCCCAGACACACCCGTTGGCCACCCCCATCAGCGCGATCGGTCCGAGCAGCACGGGGATCGAGGTCTGCGAGTCCATGACCAGAGCCAGCCAGAACAGGGAGATCGCGTACGAGAAGTACCCGATCCCCGTGAACAACCGCGGGTCGATCCTGTCCGCCCACCGCCCGACGACCGGGGCGAGGACGCCCGCGATCAACGCCATCGGCAGCAGCATCAGACCGGCGCGCGTGGGACTGAGGTCCTTGACTCCCTGGAGGTAGAACATCAGCGGGACCATGGTGCCGGCGGTGACGAAGCCGATGGTCGAGACGCCGAACGTGCCGATCGAGAAGTTCCGGTCCCGGAACAGACGTAGAGGAACCAGTGGTTCCGTGCGCACGCGCGACTGCCACCAGACGAACGCCGCCAGGCCCGCGGTCCCCGCGACGATGAGAGCGAGGGTGGTCCCTCCCCACCCGTGGGACTCGCCCTGCTGGATGCCGTAGACCAGGAGGAACATGCCCAGGGCCGACAGCACGATGCCCGGGACGTCGTAGGAGTGCGAGCGGGTCTCGAGACCGGGGACCCACCTCCAGACGAGGACGACGGCCAGGACGCCGAAGGGGATGTTGACGAAGAAGATCGCGCGCCAGTCGAACGCGTCGATGAGGACCCCGCCCAAGACTGGTCCGACGACCGAGGCGATCCCCGCGACCGCGCCCCAGGCCCCCATGGCCGCCCCGCGACGCCGAGGGGCGAAGACCCTGGTGATCACGCTGAGCGACTGGGGGGTGAGCAGCGCGGCACCGAACCCCTGGAACACCCGCGCGACGATGAGCGTCTCGATACTGCCCGCGAGTCCACACCACAGCGAGGCACCCGTGAACAGGACCAGCCCGGCGATCGCGACCGCGCGGGGTCCGATCTGGTCGCCCAGTCGACCGGTGAACAGCAGCGGTACGACGTAGGCCAGCAGGTAGGCGCTGGTCACCCAGATCACCTGGTTGGTCGATGCGCCGAGTTGTGTGACGAAGGCGTCGGTGGCGACCGCGACGATCGTCTGATCCACCAGGATCATGAAGAACCCGATGACGAGCGCCGCCAGGGCCTTCCATGCGTCCCTCTCGGGGACCGTGGTCACGCGATCGGGCCTCTCGCCGCCTCGAAGGCGGCACCCACCCGGTACAGGCGGTCGTCGGCCAGCGCCGGGGCCATGATCTGCAGGCCGGCCGGGAGCCCGTCGACGAGACCCGACGGCACGGACATGCCGCAGTGCCCGGCGAGGTTGAGCGGGAGGGTGCAGAGGTCGAACTGGTACATGGCCACCGGGTCCTCGACCTTGGCCCCCAGCGGGAACGCGGTCGTCGGGGTGGTGGGCGAGACCAGGACGTCCACCTTCTCGTACGCGGCGTCGAAGTCGCGCGCGATGAGCGTGCGCACCTTCTGTGCCTGACCGTAGAAGGCGTCGTAGTAACCGGCCGAGAGGGCGTAGGTGCCTAGCATGATGCGGCGTTTGACCTCGGGACCGAACCCGGCTTCGCGGCTCGCCGCCATGACCTGGTCGGCCGACCCGTCGCCGACCCGCAGGCCGTAGCGCATGGCGTCGAACCGGGCCAGGTTGCTGGAGACCTCGGACGGGAGGATCAGGTAGTAGGCGGGCAGCGCATAGCGGAAGTTCGGGCACGCGACCTCGACCACCTCCGCACCCAGGTCCCGCAGGGTGTCCACGGAGGCACGGAACGACGCCTCGACCCCCGACTGGTACCCCTCTCCGGCGAACTCGGAGACGACGCCCACGCGCACACCGGACAGATCTCCCCTGGCACCCTCGCGCGCCGCCCGGACCACGTCCGGGACCGCC
>NZ_JAALED010000455.1:5996-7521 GCF_014145155.1 Dietzia sp. B19
GCGGGGGTCGTGCCCGGCGATCACCTGGTGCAGGAGCGCGGTGTCCTCGACCGTGCGACCACACGGCCCGCCCTGGTCGAGCGACGAGGCACAGGCCACGAGGCCGTACCGGGACACGGTGCCGTAGGTGGGCTTGACGCCCACCGTGGCGGTGAGGGCGGCCGGCTGGCGGATGGACCCGCCGGTGTCGGTGCCGATGGCGATCGGGGCCTGGTGGGACGCCAGGGCGGCGGCCGAGCCACCGCCGGACCCGCCCGGGGTGCGGCTGGGGTCCCACGGGTTGCGGGTGGGGCCGTACGCCGAGTTCTCGGTGGACGACCCCATGGCGAACTCGTCCATGTTCGTCTTGCCCAGGATCGGGATCCCCGCCTCCCGCAGCCTCGCGGTGACCGTGGCGTCGTACGGGGAGCGGTAGCCCTCGAGCATCCTCGACCCGCACGTGGTGGGTGCGTCGGTGGTGGTGAACACGTCCTTGAGGGCGACAGGGACCCCCGCCAGCGGTCCGAGCTCCTCACCGGCTGCGAGACGGGCGTCGACGGTACGCGCGGCGTCGAGCGCCTCGTCGGCTCCCACGTGCAGGAAGGCGTTGATCTCTCCGTCGACCTCCGAGATCCGGTCGAGGTGTGCCCGGGTGACCTCCTCCGAGGACACCTCCCGCGCGGCGATCCGGCCGGCCAGCTCGGCCGCGGAGGCGGTGGTGAGTGAACTCATGCCTCCTCCCCCAGGATCTGCGGGACCTCGAAGCGCTGCTGGTCCGCGGCCGGGGCCTGGTCGAGCGCCTGCTCCGGGGTCAGACCGGGGGTGACCACGTCGTCGCGGTACACGTTGGAGATCGCGGTGGGATGGCTCATCGCCGGGACGTCGTCCGCTGCGACCTCGGACACGGCCTGCACGTGGTCGAGGATGTCGGTGAGCTGTCTCGCGAACGAATCCAGCTCGGGGTCGCTCAGTTCCAGGCGGGAGAGCCTGGCCAGATGCGCGACGTCCCCGCGTGAGATCGAGGTCACGTGTGTAGTCCCTTCGGCGTGGCGTGTCGGTACCGGCCCAGCCTAGTCAGGCCGTCAGAGTGCGGCACAATGGGCGCCATGTCATATCTGCTCCGCGTCCTGCTCCCCGATCGACCGGGCAGCCTCGGCTCCCTCGCGGTCGCCCTGGGAACCGCCGGCGCGGACATCATCAGCCTCGACGTGGTGGACCGGTTCGACGGGGTGGCCGTCGACGACATCGTGGTGAACGTCCCCAACGGGACCTTCCCCGACACCCTGATCACCGCGGCCGAGCAACTCGACGGGGTCATGGTGGATTCCCTGCGGCCGTTCGGCGGGATCCTCGACGCGCACCGCGAGCTCGAGCTCATCGACGCGGTGGCAGGGGCGGGGGCCGGCGCTGACCAGATGCTCGCCGACGAGTTGCCCGCGGCGCTGCGCCTCGGGTGGGCGCTCGTGGTGGAGGAGACGACCGATGGATGCCGGCTGGTCGCTCGCGGCGCCGCCGCACCGTTGTGGGACGGGGGCCGGGTCGAGGC
>NZ_JAALED010000456.1:0-1519 GCF_014145155.1 Dietzia sp. B19
CCGGGGCGAACCCGCGCGCCCGCGCCGAGCGGATCATCCGCTCGGTGAGCTGGGCGTCGGCCTCGTCCGCCAGCGGGTGCAGTGAGCGTGCCCCCTCGGCGACCAGCCGCCCGCCCACGTACACGTGCGTGAGGTTGCGCAGCGAACAGGCCAGGACGTACGTGGCCACCGGGTCCCAGATCGGCCCGGTGGCCGGGGCGGTGGGATCCACGACCAGCAGGTCGGCGTGCTTGCCCACCTCGATGCTGCCGATCCGGCCGGACAGGCCGAGCGCCTCCGCGCCACCCAGGGTGTGCATCCGCAGCACCTCGTGCGCGGCCAGGACAGAGGCGTCGGAGTGGACGGCCCGCTGGGTGTAGAGGCCGATGCGCATGTTCTGGAACGGGTCGGAGACGTCGGTGCAGGACTGGTCGTCGAGCCCCATCCCCACCCGGATCCCCGCGGCCCGGTACCCGGCGACGTCGGCGATACCGGATCCCAGCCGGCCGTTGGAGGTGGCCTGCCAGATCACGGCCGAGTCGGTCTCCGCCACGCGGCGGACCATGTGGTCCGTGGGGTGGACGAAGTGGCCGAAGGAGAAGGCGGGGCCCAACACCCCGGCGTGGTCGTACCAGTCGAACTTGGCCCGCTGCACCTCCAGGTGCTCGGCGGTCTCCACGAAGTGCGCCTGGTTGCCCACACGGTGGGTCGCCATGGCGTGCCGTTCGCGTTCGGCGGTGACCGGCGAGGACGACCACTGCACCGACCCGAACACCGATCCGCCCAGATCCAGGTCCCGGGGGACCGTGCGCTGGCGGTGCTCGGTGACGTGGGCGAACGCCTCGAAGCACTCGGCCTCGGGCAGCTGCTCGTCGTCCAGCCGGGTCGAGGTGACGCACCGCAGTCCCGAGTCGGCCTGCGCGTCGATCTGTCGCGTGAGGAACTCGACGTCGTGGACCCGCTCGGCGACCAGGGTGGAGGTGGCGTGGTCGAACACCGCCACCACCCGGCTCTGGGTGAAGTTGTAGGCGCTGGTCACGCCGTTGCGCAGGAAGTCCAGGCAGCCGGCGAGGGTGAACCAGTACAGGTCCTCGGCCTCGGCCCCGACCATCATCTCGCCCATCCGTGAGACCCACCCGTAGAGCGTGTCGTCGGGGGCGATGCCGCGCATCCCGGCGGTGAACAGGTGGCTGTGCGCGGAGACGAACCCGGGCGCCAGGATCGACCCACCCAGGTCGTGGACGGTGCCGGGCAGTCCGGGCGGCGGATCACCGGCACCCAGCGCGGCGATCAGCCCGTCCTCGTCGACGTGGACCCAGCCGTGGAACCACGGCGGGGCGTCGGCTGCAGTCGTTCCCGGGGTCGTCGTCACGGGGATGACGAGCGCATCGGTGAAGGTGATCATGAGGGGTCTCTCGTTCTCGGGGCGGCGGCAAGGGTTGGGCGCGCGCGGTCGGCGCGGCGTGTCAGCCCGGGAGGTCCTCGGCCAGCCAGCCGCCGGGACGCAGGTGGAACCGTCGGCGGTGTGAGGGCGCGTCGG
>NZ_JAALED010000457.1:0-6671 GCF_014145155.1 Dietzia sp. B19
AGCTCGGTGTCATCGGTGATCCGCGGGATCTCGCCGGTGAGCTCGGAGACGCTCACGCCGCTGCCGCCCTCGTCGGCCCGCCGGTGCCGGCGCCCCTTGGGTGCGGCCGCGTCCGACTGCTCGGCGCCCATGCGCTTGAGCAGCTCCGCCACGGTGATCTGCTGACCGTCCTGATCCTCGGCCATCTCAGCTCCCCTTTCCGTCGCCGCCCGCGTCCCGGTCGAGACGCTGCAGAATGAGCCCCTCCCGCAGAGCCCACGGGCAGATTTTCACACTTTCCAACCCCAGAGCCCTCATCGACGCCTCCGCCACCAGCGCTCCCGCGACCACCTGATGGGACCGGTCAGAGCTGATGCCCTCCAACTCTGCCCTGTCGGCGGCCGTCATGCGAGAGATAAAGGCGATCACCTGCCGCAGACCCGACGCGGTGAGGATCCGCTCCACCCGCGGCCCCTCCGACGACGGCGCCGCGCCGGTGAGCCGCGCCAGCGTGCGGAACGTCTTGGAGGTGGCACAGGCCAGGTCGGGGGTGCCGGCGGCCCGCAGGTCCCGGGCAGGGCCCTCCAGCTCGGCGTCGATGAAATCACGCAGCTGGTTGATGCGCTTGCGTTCGGGCGGGTCGGTCTTGAACCAGTCGTGCGTCAGCCGGCCGGCGCCCAGGGGCAGGCTGAAGGCGTGCTCGGGCAGCTCGTCCTCGCCGCTCGTGAGTTCGAGCGAGCCACCACCGATGTCGAGGTTGACGATCCGACCGGCGCTCCACCCGAACCACCGGCGGGCGGCCAGGAAGGTCATCCGCGCCTCGTCCTCGCCGGAGAGCACGCGCAACGCGATCCCGGTCTCCTTCTCGACCTTCTCGAGCACCGCGTCCGAATTGGCGGCGTCGCGCACCGCCGAGGTCGCCAGGGCCATGACCTCGCGGCACTTGGTGGCCTTGGCCAGATCGGCGGCCTCGTTGACCGCGTCGATCAGCCGGGCGATGCCGGTCTTCGAGATGTTGTCGTCCTCATCGAGGTACTCGATCAGCCGCAGACGGGTCTTGGAGTCGTTCATGGGCGTGGGGTGCCCGCCGCGATGGGCGTCGACCACCACGAAATGGACCGTGTTGCTCCCGACGTCCAGGACACCTAATCTCACACGCCCACCCTAAACGGTCTACGGTCGCAGGTTGTGACCGCCACCGAACGCACCAGCACCCCGGGCGCGCCCGCCGCGGAAGTCCCCCTCGACTTCCCCCGCGAGTGGTACACCTTCCCGGACCCCGCGAACGACCAGCACCTCGTCTCCGCGGACATGACCTGGCTGCTGTCCTCGTGGACCTGCGTCTTCGGCACCCCGGCCTGCCACGGCATCGAGGCCGACCAGCCCGACTCCGGCTGTTGTACGCACGGGGCGTTCCTGTGTGACGACGACGACCGCGCGCGACTGACCGTGAACGTCGAACTCCTGGGACCCGAGGACTGGCAGCACCGTGGGGCCGCGCTGGAGGCCGCGGAGGCCGAGGGCGGCGATCTCGAGCCGTGGCTGGAAGAGGACGAGCTCACCGGGGACGACGGCGAGCCCGAGCCCGCCCTGCGGACGAGGCGCCACGGCGGGCGATGCGTGTTCTTCAACGACGTCGGCTTCCCGGCCGGCTCGGGCTGCGCCCTGCACCACATGGCCCTGAGGACGGGGCGGACCCTGCCCGAGTCGAAGCCGGACGTGTGCTGGCAACTGCCCATCCGCCGCACGCAGGAGTGGGAGACCCGGCCCGACGAGGTGGAGGTCCTCCACACCCGTATCGGCGAGTACGACCGCCGCGGCTGGGGCCCCGGCGGGCTGGACCTCGACTGGTACTGCACCGGATCGCCCGAGGCGCACGTCGGGGCCGACCCGGTGTTCGTCTCGCTGCGCGACGAGCTGGTGGAGCTGCTGGGGGCCGACTGCTACGAGGTGCTGGCCGCGGCGTGCCGGCGCCGCCGCCAGCTGGGGATCGTCGCCGTGCACCCCGCGACGGAGCGGGCGACTCCCTAGTCGACCACTCCCATTCCGGACCGGACGAGCCGGTCAAAACCCGCTCCGGACCGGACGAGCCGGTCAGCCCTCGAACTTGTAGCCCAGGCCCCGGACCGTCACCAGGTGGACCGGCTTGCCCGGGTCCTGCTCGATCTTCGAGCGCAGCCGCTTGACGTGGACGTCCAGAGTCTTGGTGTCCCCCACGTAGTCCGACCCCCAGACGCGGTCGATCAGCTGACCGCGGGTGAGCACCCGGCCCGAGTTGCGCAGCAGGTACTCGAGCAGGTCGAACTCCTTGAGCGGGAGGGTCACCACCGACCCGCGGACGGTCACCGTGTGCCGCTCGATGTCCAGGCGCACCGGGCCCGACTCCAGGACACCGATGTCGTCCGGCTGGTCTCCCTCCGTGTCCGCGCCGCGCCTGAGCACGGCCCGGATGCGGGCGATGAGTTCGCGGGCCGAGTAGGGCTTGGTCACGTAGTCGTCGGCCCCCAACTCCAGCCCGACCACCTTGTCGATCTCGCTGTCCCGCGCGGTCACCATGATGACCGGGACGCTCGAGGTCACCCGCAGGCGCTTGCACACGTCGGTTCCGGACATGCCCGGGAGCATGAGGTCCAGCAACACGATGTCCGCGCCCTCCGCGTCGAAGCTCTCCAGCGCGGTCGGGCCGTCGCCGGCGATGGTGACCTCGAAGCCCTCCTTGCGCAGGAGGAACGCCAACGGATCCGCGAGCGAAGCCTCGTCCTCTACGATCAGCACCCTGGTCACGGCACCTGGTCCTCTCCTTGTTGGTCGTGCTCGGCGGGGGGCGGGGCCCCCTCGCCACCCGGCTCCACATGGGCCGGGAGTTCGAGTGTGAACGTGGACCCGGTCCCGGGCCTGCTCCAGATGCTGACGCCGCCGTTGTGGTTCTGGGCGACGTGCTTGACGATCGCCAACCCCAGCCCGGTCCCGCCGGTGGCCCGGGACCGGGCCTTGTCCACGCGGAAGAACCGTTCGAACACGCGGGTCTGGTGCTCGGGCGCGATGCCGATCCCCCGGTCGGTGACCCGCAGCATCACGGTGTCCCCGTCGAGCGCCCGCGTGATCGAGACCGGGGTGCGCTCCGGCGAGTAGTTGACGGCGTTGGAGATGAGGTTGGTCAACGCGGTGACCAGCAGTGTCCAGTCGCCCGAGATCTCGAGCCCGGAGGGCGCGTCGGTGATCAGCTCGATCCCGGCCGCCTCCGCCGCGGACGCCGACCTGCGCATGGCCTCGTCCACCACGGCGTCCACGTCCACCGGCTCGGGATCGCGGATCCGCTCGGCGCCCTGGAGCCGGGACAGCTCGATGAGCTCGGAGACCATCTTGCCCAGCCTGTGGGCCTCGCTCACCACTCGGCCGCCGAAGTACTCGACCGACTCCGGGTCGTCCTTGGACTCCAGCAGCGCCTCGGCCAACACGGCCATGGCCCCCACCGGTGTCTTGAGCTCGTGGGAGACGTTGGCCACGAAGTCGCGCCGGGCGGCCTCCATGCGCCGCTGCTCGGAGTCGTCGTCGGCGAACACCACCGCGAACTGACCGAGGTGTCCGCCGAGGATCTCGCTGCGGCCGCTCACCGACGGGATCCGGCGGCGCCCCGTGATGACCTTGGCGGGCAGGTCGAACGCCGAGGGCTCGCCGCCGGCGAAGGTGATCTCGGCCGCGCGCCACACCGGGTCCACCAGGAGCCGGTCGTCCACGATGCCCAGCTCCGCGGCGCGACGGTTGTAGAGCACCACGTCCTGGTGTCGGTCCACCACGGCGAGCGCGTACGGCGCCTGGTGGTACACCGCCCGCAGGACCTCCAACCGGCTCGGACCCTGCTGCTCGGCGAGCCGGAGCTCACGGCGGGCGTTGAGCCGGGGGACGACGAACCCGCCGACGACAAAGCCGACCACTGCGGCGATGATCGCGAGGGCGATCCCGAGACTGACCTGCACGAGGCAGATACTACGGTGCGGCGAATCGGCGACCACAACGGAGAACCCCCGTCCATCTGCGGGAAGTCCGCAGGTGGACGGGGGTTCGCCGCGTGTTCACCGGAGCGACACCTACTTCTGGGCGCCCTGGCTGGCGACGGCCGCGGCTCCCGCGGCCGCGGCCTCCGGGTCGAGGTAGGTGCCCCCCGGGTTGGAGACCAGACCGGAGTCGTCGAAGCGGTAGACCAGCGGGATGCCGGTGGGGATGTTCAGGCCCGCGATGTCCTCGTCGGAAATGCCGTCGAGGTGCTTGACCAGTGCGCGCAACGAGTTCCCGTGCGCGGCCACCATGACCGTCTTACCCTCCGCCAGCTGCGGCGCGATCTCGGCCGCGTAGTACGGGATGAAGCGGTCCACCACGTCCTTGAGGCACTCGGTCAGCGGCACCTCCGGCAGGTCCGCGTAGCGGGGGTCCGCCGACTGCGAGTACTCGTTGTCCGCATCGATCGCCGGCGGCGGCGTGTCGTAGCTCCGGCGCCAGAGCATGAACTGCTCGTCGCCGAACTCGTCCTTGATCTCCGCTTTGTTGAGGCCCTGGAGCTTGCCGTAGTGCCGCTCGTTGAGCTTCCAGTGCCGCACCACGGGGATCCAGTGCCGGTCGCAGGCGTCGAGCGCGATGTTGGCCGTGGTGATGGCCCGACGCAGCAGCGAGGTGTACAGCACGTCCGGGAGGATGCCCTCCTCGGCGAGGAGTCTGCCGCCGCGGACCGCCTCCTCGCGGCCGAGGTCGGTGAGGTCCACATCGACCCATCCGGTGAACTGGTTGGAGGCGTTCCACGTGGACTGACCGTGACGCAGCAGGACGAGGGTTCCGTAAGCCATACGGTCATTATGACCCGACGCCCGAGGACTACGGTGCAGACATGACCACACACGCCGGAGACACCCCCGATCGACCCGACCGGCCGTGGACCGCCCACTACACCCCGGGCACCACACATAACCTCGACTACGGCACCACCACGCTCATCGACCAGTTCGACGACGCCGTGCGCACCTACGCCGACCGGCCCGCGACCGAGTTCTTCGGCCGACTGACCCCCTACTCCGAGATCGGCAGCCGGGTCCGCCACGCGGCCGAGGGACTGCGTCGCCTCGGGGTGGGGCGCGGGGACCGGGTTGCGGTCCTGCTGCCCAACTGTCCGCAGGGGATCGTGGTGTTCTACGCCGCGCTGCGGATCGGCGCGATCGTGGTCGAGCACAACCCGCTCTACACCGCCGACGAGCTCGAGGGCCCGTTCGCCGACCACGGCGCGAGGGTGGTGGTGACCTGGAACGTCGTCGCCGGGATAGTGCGCGAGCTGGCCGACCGCCCCGGCACGGAGATCGAGCACATCGTCGCCGTCGACCTGCTCGACGAGCTCCCCGCGGCCAAGCGCCTGGCGCTGAAGCTCCTGCCCGTCCCGTCGCTCCGCGCCTCGCGGGCCAAGCTCTCGGCGCCCGCTCCCGGGACGCTGGACTGGCGCGAGCTGGAGACCGGGCCGGAGCTGGACTTCTCGTATCCCCGCCCGAAGGCCGACGACCTCGCGCTGATCCTGTACACCTCCGGCACCACCGGCACGCCCAAGGGCGCCACGCTCACGCACGCCAACCTCGTGGCGAATGCCAAGATGGGCGAGGCCTGGGTGCCCGAGCTCGAGCTGGGGCGCGAGCGGTTCCTGGCCTCGCTGCCGATGTTCCACGCCTACGGGGTGACGCTCTGCGTGGTGATCGGGATCGCGGTGGGTGCCCGGCTGCAGCTCGTGCCCGCGCCCGAGATGGACCTCATCATGCCGATCCTGGCCAAGGACCTGCCCACCTTCATCCCGGCCGTCCCCCCGATCTACTCCAAGATCCTCGAGGAGGCCGGCAGGCGGGGCATCCCGCTGCACGGCATCCGGCACTCGCTGTCCGGCGCCATGAGCCTGCCCGACGAGCTCATCGAGAGGTGGGAGGCCGCGACCGGGGGCCTGCTCGTGGAGGGGTACGGGATGACCGAGACCTCGCCCATCACGGTGGGCAACCCCATGTCGACGGCGAGGCGGGCCGGCAGCATCGGCGTCCCCTTCCCGGACACCGACGTCCGCGTCGCCCACAAGGACGACCCCACCGTCGACGCCGACCCGGGCGAGCCCGGCGAGCTGTTGGTCAGGGGCCCGCAGGTCTTCCCGGGCTACTGGCGTAACCCCGCGGCCACCGCCGAGACCTTCCACGAGGGCTGGCTGCGCACCGGCGACGTGGTGGTCCAGGACGCCGACGGCTTCCTCCACGTGGTGGACCGCATCAAGGAGATGATCGTCACCGGCGGGTTCAACGTCTACCCCTCCGAGGTGGAGGCGGTCCTGCGCAGGGCCCCGGGCGTGGCCGACTGCGCGGTGGTGGGCCGGCGCGGACCGGACGGGGGCGAGCAGGTCGTGGCCGCGGTCGTGCTCGAACCGGGCACCGAGCTCGACGCCCCGGCCCTGCGCGCCCACTGCAAGGCCTCACTCGCCGGGTACAAGGTCCCCCGGGAGTTCGTGGCGCTGGGCGAGCTGCCCACCAACCCGATGGGCAAGGTCCTGCGCAAGAAGGTCGCCGAGCAGCTCTGACGGGAGCCGCGACGCCCGCGCCGTCGGTGGCCCACACCGTCGGCGGCCCACACCGTCGAAAAGAGCGTCCCGCACACATCGGCCGAGGGCAGTCTCAGGTAGCTAGCGC
>NZ_JAALED010000457.1:6681-7564 GCF_014145155.1 Dietzia sp. B19
CGTCGAGACCGGGGGCGACGACGACGGGGGCCGCGTCCGAACCGCCGTCGCCGTCACCGGGGTCGGCGCCCGCGGCGATACCGACCACCACCACCTCGGACTCGACAGGCGTCGTGACGGCCTCGATCGCGGCGAGGTCCGGGCTGTGGGTGAGGATCGACTGCGCGGTGGGCATGAAAGCACTCCTGGTGGTCGGCGGGGACGTACGGGACGTGTCAGATGCCCTGATGACGTGGCGGGACCGCCACGGCCAGGGCACCATAGTCTATCGACTACCGTGGGAGCGGAGCCGTACTGGAGAGCGCGAGGAGTGGCCACATGACAGACACCGGGGACCTCTACGAGGGGCCGCTGCACTCTCGTCACGTGGAGGCCGGGGCCACCTTCGCCCCCTTCGGTGGCTGGTCGATGCCCGTGCAGTACTCGGGCACCGTCGCCGAGCACCACGCCACCCGCACGACCGTCGGGTTGTTCGACGTCAGCCACCTGGGCAAGGCGCTCGTGACCGGCCCCGGCGCCGCCGGGTTCGTCAACACCTGCGTCACCAACGACCTCGACCGGATCTCCGCCGGCAGCGCCCAGTACACGCTGTGCTGCGACGAGTCCGGGGGAGTCGTCGACGACCTCATCGCCTACCGCGTCTCCGACTCCGAGATCTTCCTCATCCCCAACGCCGCCAACACCGCCGAGGTGGTGCGGCGGATGCAGGCCGCGGCGGCCGAGCGGGCGCCCGAGGTCAGCGTCACCGACGAGCACCGCTCCCGCGCCGTGATCGCAGTGCAGGGCCCGCTCGCCGGGGAGGTCCTCACCGCGGTCGGCCTGCCCATCGACCTGGACTACATGGCCTTCGTCGACGCCGACTGGTCCGGAGTTCCCGTCCGGG
>NZ_JAALED010000457.1:7799-9296 GCF_014145155.1 Dietzia sp. B19
CTCAGCCCGCTCGAGGCCCGCTGCGCGTGGGCCATCGGCTGGGACAAGCCGTCCTTCTGGGGGCGCGACGAGCTGCTGCGTCAGAAGGAGGCCGGGCCCGCCCGGCGCATGTACGCGCTCGAGGTCACGGGCCGCGGAGTCCTGCGCGCCGGCCAGACCGTGCGGGCCGGCGGACGCGACGTCGGCGTCACGAGCTCCGGCACGTTCTCGCCGACGCTGAAGACGGGGATAGCGCTCGCGTTCGTCGAGCTGGACGCCGGCCTGAAGAAGGGCGACGAGGTCGTCGTCGACGTACGGGGGCGAGAGGTACCGTGCCGCCTCGCGGTACCCCCGCTCGTCGAGATCCGCACCCGCTGACCCGCCCCTTCTCACCTAAGCGAGACGACATGTCCCAGTTCGACATCCGCCCCTCGGCCACACCGAGGACGGCCGCCGAGCGCGAAGCCATCCTCGCCGCTCCCGGCTTCGGCAAGCACTTCACCGACCACATGGTCACCCTCCCGTATTCCGACGGGGCCTGGGGTACTCCCACCGTCGAGGCCTACGCCCCGCTGTCGATCGACCCCTCCGCCGTGGTGCTCCACTACGCCCAGACGATCTTCGAGGGCCTCAAGGCGTACCGGCAGGCCGACGACTCCATCGCCTCCTTCCGCCCGGAGCAGAACGCGGCGCGCTTCAACCGGTCCGCGCAGCGTCTGGCCATGCCGACGCTGCCCGAGGAGCTGTTCATGGAGTCCCTCCGGCAGATCGTGGCGATCGACCGCGACTGGGTCCCCGCCGCCGGCGGCGAGGAGGCGCTCTACCTGCGGCCCTTCATGATCGCCACCGAGACCGGCCTGGGAGTGCGGCCGGCCGACGAGTACCTCTACTCGGTCATCGCCTCGCCCGCCGGTGCCTATTTCTCGCGTGGTGTGGCCCCCGTGAGCGTGTGGCTGAGCACCGAGTACGTGCGCGCCAGCCCCGGCGGAACCGGCGCGGCGAAGTTCGGTGGGAACTACGCGGCGTCGCTGCGTGCCCAGGAGCAGGCGGCCGCCGAGGGCTGCGACCAGGTGGTCTGGCTGGACGCGATCGAGCGCAAGTACGTCGAGGAGATGGGCGGGATGAACCTGTTCTTCATCCTCGGCACCGGGGACTCGGCGGAGATCGTCACCCCGGAACTGTCCGGGTCGCTGCTGCCCGGCGTGACCCGCGACAGCCTCATCCGGCTGGCGCGCCATCTCGGCTACCCGGTGACCGAGCGGAAGGTCTCGGTGGAGGAGTGGGAGTCCGGGGTCGCCTCCGGGGCGGTCACCGAGGTGTTCGCCTGCGGGACCGCCGCCGTGATCACACCGGTGGGCTCGGTCAAGCACGCCGAGGGCGGGTACACGGTCGGCGACGGCGGGCCCGGTGAGATCACCATGCGTCTGCGCGAGACCCTCACCGGGATCCAGCGTGGGTCCGTCGAGGACACCTTCGGCTGGATGACCACGCTCGCCTGACCGGGCCCGCCTGACCGGG
>NZ_JAALED010000457.1:9357-11519 GCF_014145155.1 Dietzia sp. B19
CGACCGGGCCCGCGTCCGGTTCCGCCTGACCGGCCTCGCGTCCGGTCCCGCGTCCGGCCCGATTCCATCGCCAAGAGCGTTCCGCACACGTTTCTCGAGGGCAGTCTCAGGTAGCTAGCGCAACACCGTCGATTAGTTCGGTCATCTTCGCATGGGGACTGTGGAAGCCGAGGGTTTCTCGGGGGCGGATGTTGAGAAGGCGCTCGGTCTCGGCGATTTCGGCGTCGCTGAGGGTGTTGAAGTCGGTGCCCTTGGGGTAGAAGTCCCGGATCAGGCCGTTGGTGTTCTCGTTGGATCCGCGCTGCCAGGGCGAGTGCGGATCGCAGAAGAAGACCGGGCAGCCGGTCTTGACGGTGAACGCGGCGTGCGCTGCCATCTCGGTGCCCTGGTCCCAGGTGATCGTGGCCACCAATCGGGAGGGCAACGCCGCGATCATCTGAGCCAGAACGTCGGTGACGGTGGCGCTGTCCCGGCAGCCGGGAAGCCTGCCGATCAGCACGTACCGGGTCTGGCGCTCGACCAGGGTGACGATGCCGGAGTTGTTCGGCCCCACCACCAGATCGCCCTCCCAGTGCCCGGGCACGGCACGGTCCTCTACCTCGGCCGGCCGGTCGGAAAGCCGCGCCCCGTGCAGCCACGGGCGGGAGGTGCGCGGTGGCAGCTGGGAGGCGGGAACGCGGCCCTTGCGCCCCGATCGCAGCGCCTTTTCGACCTTGAGCTCCTGCCGCAGCGCACCCTTGCCCTGGACATATAAGGCCTGGTAGATCGTCTCGTGGGACACGTGCATCTCCGGCTGCTCGGGGAACATCAACCGCAGCTGGCCGGCGACCTGCTCAGGTGAGAACCGTTGGTTCAACCGGGCGATGACCTCGCCGCGCAGCTGCGCGGTCTCCAGCTTGCCCGGCCGGCAGCGTGCGCGCTTGCCCAGGGCCAGCAGGTGGGCCAACCGGGCGTCGTAGCGTCGCTTGCCCCAGTGCTCGAACGAGTGGGCAGCCAGCTCCCGGCAAATCGTCGAGGCGGCCACCCCCAGACCCCGAGCGATCGCCCGCACACCGGCCGGAGTCGGCAGCTCGAACATGGCCTGGATATAGACCCGGTCGAACAAGCTCAACCGGCGATAACTCGCCAACTTCTCCAAGGGTCGCTGGGTCCCGGCCGTCCCGGGATCCACGCCCACGCCACCGTGCCGGCCCACGTCAAACGTCATGCCCGCCAGCTTGGCCCACCTCCACGCCGTAGCCACGCTGACACCCCACTGCGCCGCGGCATCACGCCCGCTACTTCCCTCGAGCAGGGACCGACACACCCCCGCCCGCAGTCTCCAGTCCAACTCTTGAGCCACCACACACCCCGATCAGTCAGGGTGTTGCGCTAGCTCCTGGAGACCACCGAGAAGAGGGTGAGCGGAACGCTCTTCTCGACGGAGAGGCGGGCGCCGGGGGCGGGCGCCGAGGGCTCGCGGGTTACTCGTGCCCCGGCTGGGGCAGGTCCTCGGTGAGGTGGCGGAACGCGTCCAGGTTGCGCAGCGGCTCACCGCGCGAGACGCGCCACTCCCACTCGCGGCGGATCGAGGTGTGGAAGCCGGTCTCGAGCAGGATGTTGAAGTCGTGATCCGCCGCCTCGAGCACCTGGCCCAACACGCGGTCGAGCTCCTCCTCGGTCACCGCGACCAGCGGCATCCGGCCCACCAGGTAGATGTCGCCGTTGTTGTCCAGCGTGTACGCCACCTGGTACAGCCGACGGTTGCGCCGCAGCAGGTACTTGTAGACCCTCTCGAAGTCCTCGTCGGGCTTGCGGCAGACGAATGCCTCGATCCGCACGCTCTCCCGGTTCACCGTCAGATGGCAGGCGGTCTTGAGCCGCTTCTCCCCCGGCAGCTGGACCACGAAAACGCGGCCGTCGGCCAACGTCGACTCGATGTCCCGCTCCACCAGGAAGCGTCGGATCAACTCGAGGGTGGGGCGGTCGACGTCGTCGGCACCGCGCGGCGCGGACCCGCCGTCGTCGTCCATGCGCTTGTTCTCGGTGGGGTCGATCATGGTGACTCCTTCGGTTCGACGGCCCGGACTCGTGAGCGATTCGTCACGGGGGCTTGTTCGGACGGGGCCGGGTTCGCGGGCCGGGGTCGCGGGCCGCGCCGCTGCGGTCCGGATTCGCGCGCC
>NZ_JAALED010000458.1:0-1095 GCF_014145155.1 Dietzia sp. B19
ATCGGGTTCGACCTCGCGACGGGAGCCACCCGCGCCGAGGTCCAGGGTGTCCTGCGGGCCTGGTCCCAGGACGCCGCCAGGCTCACCTCGGGCCGCGGCGGCCTGGCCGACCTCGAGCCCGAACTGGCCCGGGACCCGGCGCGGCTCACGGTGACCATCGGGCTCGGTCCCGGACTGTTCGACGCGGTGCGCATGCCAGAGAAGCGGCCGTCGTGGCTTCGGCAGTTGCCGGCGTTCCCGCAGATCGATCAGCTCGAGGACCGGTGGTCGGAAGGGGATCTGCTGCTGCAGATCTGTGCCGACGACCCGCTGATCGTCTCGCACGCCGCCCGGATCCTCGCGTCCGGCGTGCGAGGCGTGGCCGAGCAACGGTGGGCGCAACGGGGGTTCCGCAAAGCCGTCGGCACCGACCCGACCGGCCGCACGCAGCGGAACCTGTTCGGCCAGATCGACGGGACCGTGAACCCCGGGCCCGACGACGTGGACGTCGACCAGGTCCTGTTCTCGGACGGCAGCTCTTCAGACGGGCAGGTCCAGCGGTGGATGCGGGGCGGGTCCTCGCTGGTGCTGCGCCGCATCCGCATGACCATGGACACCTGGGAGGAGATCGACCGCACCTCCCGCGAGCTGAGCATGGGCCGGCGGATCGACACCGGTGCACCGCTGACCGGGGTCCACGAGCACGATCCGGCCGACTTCGAGGCCGTCGACGAGGTCGGTCTGCCGGTGATCCCGCCGGAGTCGCACATGGCCCGGGCCCGGCAGCGCGATCGCGGTGAGGCCATGCTCCGGCGGCCGTACAACTACGACGACCCGCCGGAGGGGGGCGAGATCAGCAACAGCGGCCTGATCTTCACCGCCTACCAGGCCGATCCGGTGCGCACCTACATTCCCGTCCAGCAGCGGCTCGCCGAGCAGGACGCGCTCAACACGTGGACCGTCCCGATCGGGTCGGCGGTGTTCGCGCTCCCGCCCGGCGCGCCGGAGGGCGGGTACGTCGGACAGGGGTTGTTCGAGGGATGAGCTGACACACAGCCGCCCCCGGCGATGAACACGGGCGTGAGCTTCGGTTCACGCCGGCGTGCATCGCCGGGG
>NZ_JAALED010000459.1:0-2024 GCF_014145155.1 Dietzia sp. B19
GATCCGGGCGCGGCGCTCATGACCGGCAGCCTAGGCGGGGCCCACGGGGGCGGCGGCGACGGGTGGCGGCGCATGCCGGCCGGGGTCTGAGAGGATGACGGCATGCCCGACCGCCCGATCCTCCTCGTCGACCTCGACGGCACCATCACCGACTCACTGGACGGCATCGCCAGGTCGCTCCACCACGCGCTGGACACCGTCGGTGCACGGTGGGACGACTCACGTGACATCCGTTCCATCGCGGGCCCACCCATGCCGGACACCCTCGCCTCGCTGGGGCTCGGGGGCGACGATCTGCAGCGGGCGATGAGCGCGTACCGCGAGCGCTACACCGACGTGGGGTGGCTCGAGAACGCGGTCTACGAGGGAATGGACGGCCTGCTGACGAGCCTGGCCGGCCACGGTTTCCGGATGGCCGTGGCGACGAGCAAGGACCAGCAGGCCGCGCGACGGATCCTGGAGCACTTCCGGCTCGACGACCCGTTCGAGTTCATCGGCGGCGCGGACCTGCGGGTAGGGCGGGCGGCCAAGGCCGATGTGATCGCGCACTCACTCTCCGCACTCGGCGTCGATCCGGTACCGGTGGCCGAGGGGGGCACGGGCCACGTCCTCATGATCGGCGACCGTGAGCACGACGTGGAGGGGGCCGCCCGCTACGGGATCCCCACGGCGATCGTGCGCTGGGGTTACGGCAGCCCCGGCGAGTGGGACGGCGCCCGCTGGTCCCCGGCGGACACCGCCGAGCTGGAGCGGATCATCCATGAGTGGTGACCCGCGCGTGCACGTCGTCTTTGTCTGTACCGGCAACATCTGCCGCTCCCCCATGGCCGAGGTCATGGCACGGCACGCGTTCTCCGGCGCCGGGTTCGGCGACAGGGTCACCGTCTCGAGCGTGGGTACCGGTGGGTGGCACGTCGGGGACGGCATGGATCCGCGGGCCGCGGCCGAGCTCGAGTCCCACGGGTACGACAGCACGCACGTGGCCGCACAACTGTCGGCCCCCGATCACCGGGCCGACCTGGTGGTGGCGCTCGACCGCGGCCATCGCGACCACCTCCTCGGCGCCGGGGTCGAGGAACACCGTGTCCGCCTCCTGCGGGGGTTCGATCCCGCGGCGGACGGTGAAGACGTGGCCGACCCCTACTACGGCGACCACGACGGCTTCACCCGGACCCGTCTCCAGATCGCCGAGGCGCTCCCCGGGTTGGTGGCCGAGGTGCGTGCCCTCCTGACTTAGCCCGTCGGGGTCCAGCGGATACCCTGGGGACATGCGGAGTCTGCGGCGCTTTCTGAGTCCCGGCTGGCTGATCGGCCTGCTCGCCGTGTCGCTGTTCGCCTGGGCGTGCTTCGCCCTCCTGGCCCCGTGGCAGCTGGGCAAGAGCGAGGACCTGGACGCCCGCAACACCCGCCTCGCCGAGTCGATCGAGGCCGCGCCGGCCCCGTTCGGGCAGGTGGTGGACGCTCCCGAGGCGTTCGTCGACCGCGAATGGCGGCTGGTGACACTGGACGGCCGGTGGCTACCCGACGCCGAGGCACTGCTGCGGCTCCGCGCGGTCGACGGCGAGCCGGTCTACCAGGTGTTGACGGTCTTCGATCCGGTCGATGGGCCGGAGATCCTGGTCAACAGGGGTGTCGTCCCCGTCGGCGAGAACAACACGGTCCCCGACTACGCCGCCGCGCCCGCGGAGCCCGTCGAGATCACCGCTCGGCTCCGCGCGGCGGAGAGCGGTCAGGCGGAGCCGGTCCTCGTGGACGGACTGCCGGCCGTGAGGGTCCTGGACCCCTCCGTGCTGGGCGGGGCACTCGGCCACCCGCTCGTGCCCGCCGGATACCTCCAGCTCTCCGGTGACCAGCCCGGATCGCTCACCCCGGTGCCCATCCCCGGGATAGAGAACGGCCCGTACCTCTCCTACGGCCTGCAGTGGCTCGCCTTCGGCGTCCTGGCGCCGCTCGCCCTGGCCTACTTCGCGTGGGCCGAGATCCGGGCGCGACGCCGCGACGCCGAGGCGGACGAGAACCCGGCG
>NZ_JAALED010000460.1:0-1533 GCF_014145155.1 Dietzia sp. B19
CGGCCCGTCTCGGGCGAGCGCTGGACACGGGCGTCGACGCCGGGACAGTGGTGCGCGCGTTCGCCCACGGTCGCTCACGGTTCGGCCATCGTGCGGCCGTGATCGGAGACGACGCCGAGGGCCTGCGAGCGGGGTTGGCCGCGGTCGCCGACGGGCACCGGTCGATCTCCGTCGAGACGGGCACCGCGCGAACCGGCCGGACCGCGTTCTGGTTCGGCGGTCAGGGAACCCAGCGGGTGTCGATGGGTATGCAGCTCATCGAGAACTCGGAGGTGTTCGCCGAGGCGTTTCGCCGGGTGTGCGCGGCGTGCGACCGACACCTCGGCACCCCGCTGGCGGACGCGATCGCAGACGCGGGTCTGCTGTCCCGCACCGAGTACACACAGCCGGCGATCTTCGCCTTCGAGGTGGCCATGGCCCGGTTGTTGGCACACGCCGGGGTCGTCCCCGACCTCGTCGGCGGGCACTCCATCGGGGAGATCGCCGCCGCCCACGTCGCCGGGGTCCTGGACCTCGACGACGCCGGGGCACTGGTCTGTGGCCGGGCCCGGTTGATGCAGGGCCTTCCCCCGGGCGCGATGCTGGCGGTCCGTCTCCCCGAGATGCAGGCCCGCGAACTGATCGAGGGTCTCGAGGTCGACGTCGCGGCGGTCAACGACGCGTCGTCGGTCGTCCTCTCCGGACCGCAGGCAGAGATCGACAGTGTGTGTGATCGCCTCACGGCCGGGGTCAAGTGGAAGAAGCTCGCGGTCAGCCACGCATTCCACTCCGCGATGATGGAGCCGATCCTCGACGGCTTCGCCGAGCTCGCGGCCACGCTCACCTATCGGGAACCCCACCTGGTCACGGTGTCGAGCTGCGAACCCGGTGACGCCCGGGAGCTGTGGCGCGACCCCGGTTACTGGGTCCGACACCTCCGGGACACGGTGCGATTCGCCGACGCCGTGACCAGCGACGCGGTCGACGGGACGACGCGGCACGTCGAGATCGGACCGACCGCCGTCCTCGTGCCGGCGATCTCGGACCTCCTTCCCGAGGCCGTCGTCATCCCCTCCCAGCGATCCGGCGGGGACGAACTGGACGGGGTGGCGCACGCACTGGGCGCGCTCTTCTGTTCCGGGGTCGAACCCGACTGGGAGGTCGTGGTGGGCACCGGCCCGGTGGCGACCGCGCCCACCTACCCCTTCGAGCACCGGTCCTACTGGGAGAAGCCGGTTCCCACCCACCGTCAGGAACCATCACCCGCGGACACGAACGCCGTCGACCTCCTCCGACCCGTGTGGCTGGCGGCGCCCGCCCCGGAGGCCGCAACGACCGCCACCGGCGACCACCGGGTGGTCGTGCTCGCCACACCGGACAGGATGCGGTTGGCCGAACAGCTGGCGACCGCGTTGCGGGCACACGGGGCGCACGCGGTGACCGTCGACGCCGCGACCCCGCTGACCGGACTCGAGGACGGGTGCCGGGTGGTGCTGACGACGACCCTCGATCCGGGGGTCGATCCGGACGGCGTCCCCGTCGCGGTGCGGCGGA
>NZ_JAALED010000460.1:1589-9231 GCF_014145155.1 Dietzia sp. B19
CGGGCCGGCGGATCGGCCTCACCCTGCTCACCGCAGGGGCGACTCCCCGTCCGGGTGAGATCGTCCGCCCCGCGCAGACCTCCGTGTGGGGACTGGCCCGGGTCATGTATCTCGAGGCCGGCGTCGATCTCGACCGGGTGATCGACCTGCCCACCGAGACCGACGACGAGACGGCCGAGCTCGTCGCCCGGGGGATCCTCGACCCCGGCTCGGAATGGCAGTTCAGGATCTGCGGGGATGAGGTGCAGGTGCCGCGACTGGTGGATGTCGACCTCCCCGCCGCGGACCTGGACCCGGGTGAGGGGGCGGTCCTCATCACCGGGGGCACCGGTGGGCTCGGGCTCCTCCTGGCCCGGGCCGTCATCGCCGCCGGCGGTCACGACATCATCCTGGTGAGCCGCGGCGGGAGGAACGACGCGGTCGCCGAGCTCGAGCACGAACTCGAGCACGAACTCGAACAGGGGGTCGACGCGGGAATCCGCGTGCGGACCTTCGCCTGCGATATCGCGGACCGGGGCTCGGTGGAGCGCCTGGCGGCAGACCTCCGGTCGGAGGGGACCCGCGTCGGGACCCTCGTCCACGCCGCCGGTGTCGTGGAGTTCCGGCAGGTCTGCGAGATCGACGCCGACCACCTCCACGCCGGGATGCGCGCGAAGGTCGGCGGAACGGACAACGTCGTGGAGCTTCTCGGCTCACCGGAGCGCGTGGTGCTCTACTCGTCGATCGCCGCCGCCTGGGGCAGCTCCGGGCAGGGCGTGTACGCCGCCGCGAACGCGTGGCTCGACGGGGAGGCGCACCGACTGCGGGCCCGGGGTGTCCGCGCCACGTCGATCTCCTGGGGGCCATGGGCCGAGGTGGGAATGATCCGGGGAGTCGAGGACCGGATGACGGAATTCGGACTCCGCGCCATGTCTGCCGAGACGACGATCGGCGCGCTGGCGAAGGTCCTGCGGGCCGACCTCTCCCACGCCGTGATCGCGGAGGTCGACTGGCCGACGTTCCTGGAGAACCTGGACTTCGCCGGTCCGCAACCACTCCTGACCGAGGTGCGGAACAGGAGATCGGGGGAGCCGGAGCCGCCGGTGGACGCCGTCGACGACTCGGTCGACTGGACGGGTATGGACCCGACCGAGGTCGCCCGCCGGATCACCGAACTCGTGGGGGCGGACGTGGCGGCGGTGCTCGGCGAGGCCGACACGAGAGGGGTCCGGCCGGATGTCCCGTTCCGCGATCTGGGTTTCGACTCGCTCATGGCGGTCGACCTGCGGGACCGACTGCGGGACGCGACCGGGCTCAGGATCGGTGCGATGACGATCTTCGACCACCCCACGGTCGAGGAGCTCGCCGCGGAGGTCACCCGGTTGCTGACCGGCGCGGACGCGCGGTCGCAGGACCGACGGTCGGACGAGGGCGACGGGGCCGCCGCCGAGCGCGCGGGTGACCCGGGGGCGTCCGTCGACGATCTCGACGAGGTCTCGGACGCCGACGAGCTGCTCACACTGCTCGAAGAGGAATTCGGGGGTATCAGGTGAACAGGGAAGCCGAGCTGGTCGCCAAGCTCCGGGAACTGGCCAAGGAGTTGCGACGCGCCCGGGCGGAGCTGGCGGAGGCCGGAGAGCGGGAACCCCTGGCGATCGTCGGCATGGGGTGTCGGCTGCCGGGCGGGATCGGATCCCCGGACGATCTGTGGACCCTGCTGCGGGACGGAGGGGAGGTCGTCGGAACCTTCCCGACCGACCGGGGCTGGCCGAGGTTGCCGTCGACGGATCGCGGTCCCGTGCCCACCGTGGGCACGTTCCTGGACGACGCCGCCGGTTTCGAACCGGAGTTCTTCCGCATCTCCCCCCGCGAGGCGACGGCGATGGATCCGCAGCAGCGCGTCGCCCTCGAGGTGGCGTGGGAGACCTTCGAGAGCGCCGGTCTGGCGCCGGACCGGCTGCGTGGGCAGCAGTACGGGGTCTTCCTCGGGGCCGCGTCCTTCCCGTACGGCGGTGACATGGTCGATCCCCCGGAGGACCTCGGGGGGCACCTGCTCACCGGCGGGGTCACGAGTGTGCTGTCGGGGCGCATCAACTACACCTTCGGTCTGACCGGTCCCGCCATCACCTTCGACACCGCGTGCTCCTCGGCACTGGTGTCCGTCCGGTTGGCCTGGGACGCGATCGACGCCGGGCTCTGCGACGTGGCGCTGGTCGGCGGCGCGTGCATCATGTCGACCCCCGGGGTCTTCGCGGAGTTCCAACGGCAGGGCGGGCTCGCCCCCGACGGTCGGTGCAAGCCGTTCTCCGAACACGCGGACGGGACCGGCTGGGGTGAGGGCGTCGCGATGCTCGCGGTGACCGGCCTCGGCCGCGCCCGCGAACTGGGGCTCCCGGTGCGAGCTGTGATCCGGTCCAGCGCATGGAATCACGGGGGACGCAGCAACGGGCTCACCGCCCCCAGCGGGCGGGGCCAGCAGGCCGTCATCCGGACGGCGCTGGAGGGCGCCGGGCTGCGGCCCGAGGACATCGACGCGATCGAGGCGCACGGCACCGGTACGCCGCTCGGGGACCCGATCGAGGCGGGCGCGCTCCTCAGCGTCTTCGGTGGGCAGCGGGCGGAACCCCTCTGGCTGGGGTCGTCCAAGTCCAACCTCGCCCATACCCAGGCCGCGGCCGGTGCGGTCGGCCTCATCAAGTCGGTCCTCGCTCTCGAACACGGTGTGCTCCCCAGGACCCTGCACTGCGACGAACCGAGTTCCGAGGTCGAGTGGACGGACTCCGTCGAACTCCTGCGGGAGGAGCGTGAGTGGTCGCCGCGAGAGGGGCACGTTCGCCGGATCGGGGTCTCGGCCTTCGGTGTCGGTGGAACCAATGCGCACGTCATCGTGGAGGAGACGGCCGAGGCGGCGCCGGTACGGGCCCCCGGTCGCCTGGCGGGGAACCCGCCCTACCCGTTGCTCATCAGTGCCCAGAACGCCGACGCGCTGCGCATTACCGCGCGACGGCTCGCGGAGACCGCGAAGACCATGGACGCCGCCGACATGGCGGGTGCCCTGGGGACGCGTAGCACCCACCCGAGCCGTGCGGTGACCTTTGCTGACGCGGACGCGGTGGAGCGACTCGAGGCTCTCGTCCGGGGGGAGGGCGACGGCGACACTGAGACCGCGGACGGGGTCGAGAGGGCCCGTGTCGTGATGGTCTTCCCGGGACAGGGTGCCCAGTGGGCCGGGATGGCGGCCGGTCTGCTCGACGACCCGGTGTTCTCCGCGGCGCTCGAGGAGTGCGACGACGCGCTCCGGCAGGCCGGCGGGCGGTCGGCGCGCGAGGTGATCGGTGACTCCATCTCCGATCCGACGGTGCTCGACCCGGTCGAGGTCCTCCAACCCACCATGTGGGCCGTCATGGTGTCCCTGGCACGACTGTGGGAGTCGGTCGGGGTCCGGCCGGCAGCGGTGATCGGCCACTCGCAGGGTGAGATCGCCGCGGCCACCGTCAGCGGCCTCCTCGACCCGGTGACCGGCGCGCGGGTCGTGGTCGGCCGCGCCCTCGCCATCGCCGGACTCGGCGGGGACGGGGGCATGCTGTCCCTGCTGTGTGGCGAGGAACGGGCGCGACTCGTCGCGGACGGTATCCCCGGGGTGGACGTCGCGGCCGTCAACGGGCCGAACTCCACCGTGCTCGCGGGCGCCGCCGCCGCGATCGCCGAGGCGAAGGAGGTGGCGGAGTCCCTCGACATCCGGTGTCGCCTCGTCGAGGTGGACTACGCCTCGCACTCCCCGCAGATGGACGCGCTCAGTGGACCGATCCGCGAGGCGCTGGCCGGGGTGACCGGGGCACGACCCTCGATCCCCATGTACTCCACCGTGGAGGACCGGGTCCTGGCGGCCGACGACGTGGGCGCCGACTACTGGATGGCCAACCTCCGCGGCACCGTCCGGCTCGACCGGGCCGTGGAGCGGGCCCTGGACGACGGGAGCCGGCTCTTCATCGAGGTCAGCACACACCCGGTGCTCGAGTACGGTCTGCGGTCCCTGGTCGAGGGTCGAGGGGGAAGCGTCGTCGGGACCCTACAGCGCGGGTGCCCGGACCGTCAGGCCTTCGTCGCGGGGGCGGCGCGCGCGTGGGTGCACGGTGCGGAGGTGGACCGCTCCGCGATACTGCCCGCGGCCGGCCGCCTCCACGAACTACCCACTCAGGTGTTCCTGCGGGACCGGTACTGGTACACGCCGCAGCCGTCACAGGTGGACGCGGGGATCCCGTCCTACCAGGAGCGGTGGGACCGGTTCGACCCGGCCGCCCCCCGGGTCGAGGGCACCTGCGTGGTGTTCTCCGACCCGGACTCGCCCGTCGCGAGGACTCTCATCCGGACCCTGGACGAGCTCGGCGCGACCGTGATCAGCCGGGAAATCGACGGCGAGGACGTGCCGCCCGGGGCCGACCGGGTGTTCCTGGTGGACGACGCTGTGAACCAGGAGACCTGCACCCGGGCGGTCCGACGCCTCGCAGAGGACCTCCGCGACGTCCCTACGCCGGTCACCCTGGTCACCACCGGGGCGCAGGCCGGGTGCGGGGAGACAGGCGCGAACCGGGAGCCGGGACCGCGTTCCTCCACCCGTTCCTCCACCCGTTCCTCCACCCGATCCTCCGCTCGATCTTCAACCCTGTCGACGGGACTGGTCCTGGCGTGGCAGGCCGAGGACGACAGCCGCGAGATCACCGTCGTGGACCTCCCCGTGGACCCCGGGCGGGGCGACCTCGAACTCCTGTTGGGGGCGACGGCCGCGCGACCGAACGCCGAGATCGCGGTGCGCGACGGACGGTGCCACGAGCGCACCCTCGTGGCGACGGGAGGCGGCGGGACCGGTTCGGTGGCGGACCTGTGCACGGGGGCCGTGCTGGTGGTCGGCACCGGGGTAGTGGGTACCGCCATCGCGAGGGCGCTGGCCGGGGCGGGTGCCCGGGAACTGGTCCTGGTCTCCCGACGGGGGCCCGCCGAATCGCTGGTGGCGGAGCTCCGCGGTTCCGGTGTGACCGTGACGGCGATCCGCGCGGATGCGAGCGACGGCGACGAGTTCGCGCAGGTGGTCTCGGAGGCGGGGACGCACGCGCCGATCGGGGCGGTCGTGCACGCCGCGGGTCACATGGACGACCAGCCGGTCTGGGGACTCACCCCGTCCGCGATCGACCGGGTATGGCGATCGCGGGTCGGCGTGGCGGAATCACTGGCCCGGTTCGTCGACGCGAACGGCATCGGGCACTTCCTCATCTGCACCGGGCTGCCCGCCTTCGTGGCCACCGCCGGTCAGGGGGCGTTCACCGCGGCCGCTTTCGGGCTCAGGTCGCTCGTGGCCGAGCGGAGTGGACTCGGGCTACCCGGCCGGCTCGTGGCGTGGAACGCCTGGAGCGCCGGGGACGGGTCGACGGACGACCTGGTCGCCCGAGGGGTCACCCCCTTGTCGCCGGACCGGGCGATGGCCGCCCTCGGGGCGGCAGTCGAGACGTCGGCGACGGTGGTCCTGTACGCGGACGTGGAATGGCCGACCCTCGTGGAATCCGCCACCATCCGACGGTCGCCGACCATCGCCGCCCTCGCCGGCGAACCGGCCCCGCAGGGCGGCCCGGTGTTCGCCTCGCAGCTGGCCGACCTCGATCCACGGCAGGCACTGGAGAAGGCGGTGGACGTGGTGTGGTCGTTGACCTCCTCGGTCCTGCAGCTCGCGCCGTCACCGCGGAGGACCACCGCCGCCTTCCGTGACCTCGGCGCGGACTCGTTGACCGCGGTCCAGATCCGCAACCGGGTAGGCGCGGAAACCGGTCTGACGCTCCCGGTGAGCCTGGTCTTCGACCATCCGCACGTCGAGGCCCTCGCCGGTTTCCTCGTCGGGCAGCTCAGCGGCCAGGAGTCCGCTGCAGACCGGGCTGACCAGGCGATGAGGACCCTGGCGGAGGCGATCGGGCAGATCGAGGACCCGGAGCACCTGGAGGCACTCAACCGGCGCATGAGCGCGATGGTCGCCGACACCCGTCGCGCGCGGGACACCGGTATCGCGGACCTCGCGGGTGCCGACGACGAAGACCTCTTCGCGGCGCTCGACCAGGAACTCGGCCGATAGACACATCACCCGACCACGGCAAGGAACCGCAATGACTGAGAACGAGGACCGACTCCGCGAGTACGTCCAGCGGGCTGTGGGAGAACTCCGTGCGGCCCGACAGGAACTGCAGGACCTCCGGGACCGCGCCTCCGAGCCGATGGCGATCACGGCGGTCGCCTGCCGCCTACCGGGTGGTGTCGACACACCGGAGAAGCTCTGGGACGCCCTGGGTTCGGGAGCGGATCTCGTCGGTCCGTTGCCCACGGACCGCGGATGGCCCGCCGATCTGGTGGACCCGAGCGGGGAGCGGCCGTGGAGCTCGTACACCGACCAGGGCGGGTTCCTCGACGACGTGGCGGGATTCGACCCCGGCTTCTTCGGGATCTCGCCCCGGGAGGCCCTCGCGATGGACCCCCAACAGCGGATCTTCCTCGAAGTGGTGTGGGAGACCTTCGAGCGCGCCGGGGTCAGGCCGTCCGACGAGCGGCGATCCAGAACCGGGGTGTTCGTCGGGGTGACGAGCCTCGACTACGGACACCACGTGGCGGAGCTGCCGGATGACATGCAGGGCAACGTCCTCTTCGGTCGGTCCCCGGCGATGGTCGCCGGTCGTGTCGGCTACGTGTTCGACCTGCGCGGGCCGACGGTCGCCGTCGACACCATGTGCTCGTCGTCGCTCGTCGCACTCCACCAGGCATGCGGCGCGATCCGCGCGGACGAGTGCGACTCCGCCATCGTGGGCGGAACCGCGACCCTGTCCACGCCGCTCGGGTACACCGAGTTCAGCGTCCAGGGCGGTCTCGCGCGCGACGGCCGATGCCGGTCGTTCTCGGACTCGGCGGACGGCACCGGCTGGGGGGAGGGTGTCGTCGCCATGCGCGTGGAGCGACTGAGCAGGGCGGAGGAGCTCGGGCGGCCCGTCCTGGCGGTCATCAGGGCGACCGCGGTCAACCACGACGGCGCCTCGAACGGGCTGACCGCTCCGAGTCGGGGCGCCCAGGCGGCGGTGATCACCCGGGCGCTGCGTGCGGCGGAGCTCGACGGGTCCGATATCGACATGATCGAGGCGCACGGCACCGCGACGGTGCTCGGTGACCCGATCGAGGTGGGGGCGCTCCAGGACGTCTTCGGCCGCGCCCGCGGGTCCGCCGGGCCGCTGATGCTCGGCTCGCTGAAGTCCAATCTCGGCCACACCGCCTCCGCGGCGGGTCTGGCCGGGGTCGTCAAGGTGGTGGGCGCCCTGCAGCGCGAGGTGATGCCCAGGACCCTCCACGTCGATTCGCCCTCGAGCCGGTGTGAATGGGGAGACGGGACCATAGAACTCCTGACGTCGGAGCGTCCGTGGCCACGCACCGACCGGCCGCGCCGGGCCGGCGTGTCGGCGTTCGGGGCGAGCGGTACCAACAGCCACGCCATCGTCGAGGAGGCGCCGGCGGGCACGGACGGGGTGGGTACGAACGGCGAGAGCACGGGCGACGAGGCCACTGGCGGCGAGGTTACGGGGCGGCGCGACGACGAGGTGTTCCTCTGGCAGGTCTCCGGTCGGACGCTCCCCGCGATGCGAGC
>NZ_JAALED010000461.1:0-2890 GCF_014145155.1 Dietzia sp. B19
GGCAGCCGAGTCCGCCGCGAGCGAGCCCGTGACCGCGGTGACCATCCCGGCCCCCGGAGCCGATTCCGAGGTGTGCCTGTCGCTGGTCGAGTCCCTCCCGGACACCCTCGGTGAGGCGAACCGGGTCGCGTTCGTCGAGCCCGCCCCGCCGGGTGCCGCGGCGTACCGGCTGCCCGACGCCCAGACCGTCGTCGTCCGCTGCGGCCTCCCGGCCCCGCCGACCTTCACCGTCGGGGTGTCGCTCCAGGAGGTCAACGGCGTCCAGTGGTTCAACGAACCGGACCCGGACCCCGCAGTGACGTCGTCCACCTGGGTCGCCGTCGACCGACCGGAGTACATCGCGGTCACTCTCCCCGCGACCGGCGGTACGGGTCCGATCCAGGATCTCTCGGACGCCCTCTCCGCCGGTCTCGAGGCCGTCGAACCGCGGCCCGCTCCGATCGGGTGACCCCCCGGGGTCAGCAGCCGGCGAGCGCGGTCCGCACCAGAGTGTCGAGCAGGGTCCGGTAGTCGACGCCGGAGGCCGCCCACATCTGCGGGTACATCGAGATCGGGGTGAACCCCGGCATGGTGTTGACCTCGTTGATCACCGGTCCGTGCTCGGTGACGAAGAAGTCGACCCGGCTCAGTCCACGGGCGTCCAGGGCGTGGAACGCCTCGACGGCCAGCGTGCGCAATCGGTCGGTGTCCGCGGTGGGGAGCAGCGCGGGTAGGTCGAACGTGCAGACGTCGTCGAGGTACTTGGTGTCGAAGTCGTAGAAGGAGTCGCCCTCGGTCTCACCCTCCAGACCGGTCGGCTCACCGGGGATGTGGAGTTCGGCGGGCAGGCTCGCCTCCACCCGACCGTCCGGGTACTGCAGGACACCACATTCGACCTCGCGGCCCACGATGGCGGCCTCGACGATCACCTTGGGGTCGAACCGGCGGGCCTCGGCGATCGCCGCGTCGAGGTCTCCCGCGCGGGAGACCTTGGTGATCCCGATGGACGAGCCACCGCGGGCGGGCTTGACGAACAACGGGAACCCGAGCCGGTCGAGTTCCGTCTGCGGCAGCGTCGCGATCCCGGGACGCAGCACCACCTGCTCACCGATCGGCAGACCCGCCGCACCCAGCACGACCTTGGTGAACTCCTTGTCCATGCCGGCCGCACTGGCGAACACCCCCGGACCCACGTAGGGGATCCCCGAGAGTTCGAGGAGTCCCTGGACGGTGCCGTCCTCCGCGTGGGTGCCGTGCATGACGGGGAAGACCACGTCCACGCGGGCGGCCTGCTCACCGGCCCGCTCCCCGTCCACGTACCGCAGGACCCCGCGGTCACCGGTGGACAGTCCCAGCGCCACCTGTGGTCGCCCCGGGTCGACCTCCGGCATGACGCGGTCGACGATCCGCAGGCCCGACACGTCGTCGGGACCCAGGGTCCACCGCCCCGATCCGGTGATCCCGACGGGGATCACCTCGTAGACGGATCGGTCGAGATGTGCCATGACGGCGCCGGCGGACACGCAGCTCACGGAGTGCTCCGTGCTGCGGCCGCCGTAGAGGACGGCAACGGTGATGCGATTCACCGGGCCGAGGCTACTCGGGCTTGGTGCTCCGTCTCATGAGGCGCACCGCCACCTCGACGGCGTCACCACCCTCGTGGCAGATCTCGTGGACGGCCTCGGTGAGCGGCATCTCGACCCCGACCTGTCGGGCGAGCGCACGGATCGAGGTGCAGGACTTGACCCCCTCCGCGACCTGTCCGTTGGTGGCCTCCTGGGCCTGCTCCAGGGTTTCGCCCTTGCCCAGCCGTTCACCGAAGGTCCGGTTGCGGGACAGGGGCGAGGTGCAGGTGGCGACGAGGTCGCCGAGCCCCGCGAGTCCGGCGAAGGTCATCTGGTTGGCGCCGAGCGCCACCCCGAGCCTCGTCGACTCCGCCAACCCACGGGTGACGAGCGTGGCCATGGTGTTGTCACCCAGGCCCATCCCGGTGGCGATGCCACACACCAGAGCGATGACGTTCTTGGTGGAGCCTCCGATCTCGCACCCCACCACATCGGTGTTGGTGTAGGGACGGAAGTAGGGGGTGGAGAACGCGTCCTGCAGGCGGGCCGCCCGGTCGACGTCCGTACAGGCGATCACCGTCGCCGCAGGCTGACCCTCGGCGATCTCCCGCGCGAGGTTGGGGCCGGACAACGCGGCGATCCTGTCCCCCGTCAACCCGGTGACCTCGGCGACGACCTCGCTGATGCGCATCAGCGACCCGGTCTCGATCCCCTTCGCCAGGGAGATCACCCCGGCGTCCGACTCGAGGAGGTCGACCCATTTCTCCAGGTTCCCCCTCAGGCTCTGCGACGGGACGGCCAGGACGACCTCGTGGGAGCCCGCGAGCACCTCGGCCGGGTCCGTCGAGGCGGTCACCGTCGCGGGCAGGACGATGCCCGGCAGGTACTTCTCGTTACAGTGCCGCTCGTTGATCCCGTCGGCCACCTCGTCCCGGCGGGCCCACATGACCACCTCCGACCCCGCGTCCGCGAGCACCTTGCCGACGGCGGTCCCCCACGACCCCGCACCCATCACCGCGACCCGCGCCATTTCGCCTCCCGGCTCGTCGTCCCCCACCCGGGCCATCGCCGGTGGATCGTGTGCAAACGCTACCCGGCCCGGCGCGCTCGCGAGGGTCTGCTGGCAGGATGGCGGTCGATGAGTACGGTGTCGGGTCACGGGGCGACTGACGGCGGGTGGACGATAGTCGTCCCCGTCAAGGCCCTCGACCGCGCCAAGAGCCGCCTCGCCCGCGCTCTGCCCGCGTCCGACAGGCGGGCCCTCGCCCTCGCGATGGCCGCGGACGTGCTCCGCACCTGCGTCGCGACGCCCGGTGTCTCCCGGGTGCGGGTGGTGACCTCGGACC
>NZ_JAALED010000047.1:0-3579 GCF_014145155.1 Dietzia sp. B19
TCGCCGCCGCCGTCGGGGCGGACTTCATGGCCTCGCCCAGGCCCCGCGAGCGCTCGTGTGGGTTCCCGTCGCGCACGGTGGCGCCGCCCCACCGGTTGACGGCGCCGAGGTGGGTGACGAGGTCGTGCAGCGTCCACTCCGGGCACGACGGCACAGGGGCGGTCGGGTCGACGGTGTCCGGGTCTCCGCCCCCGGCGAGCGCGAACCGCACCAGACCGATCTGGGCCTCGATCGCGTCGAGCATCCGCTCCCGCGTCAACCGGGCGCTCATACGCGCGTCGCCGCCTCGTTCGATCCGATCGATCCGCTGTCCTCCGTGCCCGCCCTACGGCGGGTGAAGTCGATCTGGCGTCCCGCGTTGGACACCGCCACCACGGTTCCGGTGCCGAACACGCCGTCGCGGTCGAACAGCGAGGCGCTGCCCACCGCCACCCCGGCGTCGCTGAGGTGCTCGTCGGCCTCGATGCCGATGTCGCCCGAACGGGGCAGGCGGGCCAGCGCCACGGTGAGATCGGCGTTGATGAAACCGATGCCCTCGTCGCCCCAGTGGGACATGAGACTGGTGGACTCGGCCAGGGTCACGGCCCGCTGGAACTGGGTCGCGTCCTCACCGGCCACCACGTCCAGCGGGTGCAGCCAGAACCGCTTGCGCCGGTCGTTCTGGTGCGCGCTCATGTCGCGACTCCACGCCTCCCCCTCGTCGCCGCTGCCGAAGAAGACGTTCGACCCCGGCCGGTTCTCCAACGGGTCCGCCTCCGGCGGGGCCCCCACCCGCCGGCCCGAGCGCCACACGTTGCCCGGCGGCTGCTCGCCGCGGCGCAACTGCACGAGGGTGCCCCGGGCGACCAACTTCCCCTCCTGCAGCATCCGGACGTCCGCGACCCGGATACGGTTGCCGGCCCGGACCTCCTCCGTCACCGCGACCAGCGGCTCGGTGCGGACGGGCGCGAAGAGGTCCACGGTGAGCCGGGCGGGCTGGAACCCCTCCGCCCCGTGCTCGGCCTCGAGAGCGCGGGCCGAGGCCACCACGACCGCGGGCCCGTTGACCATGGTCTCCGACCAGGCGCTGCGCGCGTACCTGGTGGGGATGTACGCCCCCGACTCGTCGAGGGTGAAGAACGAACGCTCGCTCATGAGGTCAGCCCACCATTCCGATAGAAGAAGTTGCGGGTCCGGCAGCTGTGGCCGGGCGGACTCCGCCGGCGGCCCAGGACCGCAGGATCGCCGCGAGCTGCGTCTCGAAGTACTGCTCGGCGCTCGGCGACTCACGCCACACGCTGAGTTCCAGTGACACGACCCCGTGGAGCGAGGCCCAGATCGCGGTGGCCGCCTCGTGCACGTCGGTGGCCCGGAAGACCCCCTCGTCCACCAGCGCGTCGACGATCTCCAGCAGCGGTTCCCTCCACTGCGGGTCGCGCGACTGCGGGTCGCGGCGGTCGGCGCCGACGCGGGGTGAACGGACGGGCTCCCCCACGACGAGCGCGTACAGCCCCTGGTTCTCCAGCGCCCACCGGCGGTAGGCGCGGCAGAGGGAGCGCATGTCGGTCTCGACACTGTCGTGGCGCAGCGACTCCCGCAGGGCCTCGGCGAGCATGCGATCCGCCTCCTCCGCGACTGCGGCGAGCAATCCGGACTTGCCCCCGAACATGGTGTAGATGGCCGTGGTGGAGGTGCCCTGCGAGGCGGCCAGCGGCCGCAGTCCGAGCTGCTCCGGCGCCGCTCCACGGAGCCTGCGCGTGGCCTCCCTCAGGATCCCCAGCCGGAGGGCCTCGTCGTACTGGGCGTGGGGTGGGGCGCCGGTGGTCGCGCGGAAGGGGGAACGGGTCACCCGGGCAGGGTACGACGACGACGTCGCCATCGCGTCACAACGCCGTGGCGTGTCCAGCGGAACGGTGTCATCCCACCGCCATCACACGGGACTCCCGGCCCCCACGCGGGGCGCGGTGGACGGGCGTGACAACGGTGTCCCACCTGCCGTGACGGCGTTGCCGGGGATCTACGCTGGAGTCCATGCCCACTCTGAGTCGTCACGAGTCCGTCTTCGTCCTCCGATTCTCCGAGCCGGAGGACCCGGCGGACGCCCCGGACAACGCCTTCTCCCCCGAGTTCCTGGACTCCCTCGATGCCGCCTTCGACGAGGTCGAGGCCTCCGAGGGTCCGGCGGCCCTGGTCACGACCGGGGCGGGGAAGTTCTACTCCAACGGACTCGACCTGACGGTGATCGCCTCCGATCCCGCCGGCCTGCCCGCCTATGTCTCGCGGGCCCAGCGGGTGTTCGCCCGGGTCCTGCGGCTCGAGCTGCCCACGGTGGCCGCGGTCAACGGGCACGCGTTCGGAGCCGGGGCGATGCTGGCCCTGTCCCACGACCACCGCGTCATGCGCGCCGACCGCGGATTCTGGAACCTGCCCGAAGCGCAGCTGGGGATGCCGTTCCCTCCGGGGATGAACGCGCTCATCACCACCCGGCTGCCCCACACGGTGGCGAGCACGGCCATGCTCACCTCCAAGCGCTATGCGGCGGACGAGGCGATCTCGGCCGGGATAGCCCATGAGGCGGCCGAGGCGGACGCGGTGCTCGACCGCGCGATAACGGTCGCGGCGGAGATGGCTCCGCTCCGGAGTGCCAACTACGCCGGAATCCGTACAGGACTCGTCGCCGGCGCTCTCTCGCACCTGGATGAGCCGATCACGCGACTCTGAGCGAACTATCCGGCGGACAATTCCCGCGGCTCGAGGGCGGTGATCTCGCGACTTCCGTCCGCCAACCGGTACCGCACGCGAATACACGGAAGGGCCCGCACCCCGTCTCCCGGGGATGCGGGCCCTCGCGCGTGCGATCAGTTGGCGGCGGCGTACGCCTCCATCACGTCGGCCGGGATGCGGCCGCGATCAGAGACCTCGAAGCCGTTTTCCCGCGCCCATTCGCGAATGGCCTTGGTATCGCCCGAGCCGGACTTGGCGGCGGCCTTGCGCGCCGGCCTGCTCTTGCTTCCGGTCACGCGGTGACCTGCGTCGATGTACGGGGCCATCACCTCACGGAAGGCGTCGGCATTCTCGTCGCTCAGGTCGATGGAGTATTCCTTGCCCTCGAAGGCGAACGAGATGGAATTGGCCTCTTCGCCCAGTTCCGTTCCGTCGATGTCATCGATGTACCTGACCTGGAATTGCTGAGCCATTGATTCTCCTAGCTAGGTGCGACCACTACTACACAACAGTATGCACCAGCACCGGGAAATCATGCCCGGTCACATTTGCCGGCCATTCTCGATAAGTGATCCGTTTATTATGGGATCGAGAACAGTCGGGCCGGTCAGCGGATTAAATCCGTCGAATTCTCCAGGTATAACCGGACGATCAGATCGACTATCTCCGGGTTCGCGCCGAGCGGCGGTGAGGTCACGTCCGCGCCGGCCGCCGCGATCCGGTCCGCGAAGAACCCGGGCGCCAGCAGGTGGGTCGCCACGGCCACCCGGCGATGACCCCGCTCCCTGAACCCGGTGATCGCGTCGGCGACGGTCGGAGTGGCCGCGGAGGCGAACCCGGCGGACACCGGTACCCCGAGGACCCTCTCGAGGGCCG
>NZ_JAALED010000462.1:0-1151 GCF_014145155.1 Dietzia sp. B19
GGCACCGGCACCGGCCCCCGGACCCGACGTGTCCGCCGGACCCGTGGACCCGGGCGGGGACGTCGTGCCCTGCGTGGAGGTGGAACCCGGGGAGGACGTCATTGCCCGCGTCGAGGTCGAGCCCGGGGTGGAGCCGGGGCCCGGGGAGGAGGTGCTCCGCAGCGTGGGCGCGGGGTGCTGGTCGGGGAACGTCAGGTCGAGCAGGTGGCCGCGGCGGCCGACCCGGCTGGACAGGACCCCGACCGTCCCCACCGAGAGTTCCACGACGTCGCCCACCTCGTCCTGCTCCACCAGCCGCCGGAGTCTTGCGATGTCCCGGGAGGCCAGACGTTCCAGGCTCGAATGCGAGGCCAGCACCACCTCGTCGCCGAACGCGCAGGTGGCGGTGTCGGAGGATCGGGTGCGTTCGACGAAGCGGTGCCAGAGTTCGCGGTCGTCCGCGCGGGCGGTGTCGACGTAGCGGGCCTCGATGTCCGCGACGATCTTCCGCACGAACGGCGCGAACATTCGGGAGGCGTCGGCGCTCATCCCCGTCAGATCCACCGCCCCGACCAGGCGGCGGGTGAGCGGGTCGACGATCGGGTGCCCGTAACAGGCGAAGTCGCGCAGGACCTCCGCGAAGTGCTGCTCGCCGTGGATGAAGACCCCGGCGCGGGTCTCGAGCGCCGTGCCGATGCCGTTGTTGCCCACCGCGTCCTCGGTGAGGGTGGCACCGTCGTCGACTCCCCGCCGCAGGAGCATGCGGGAGATCCGGGCGTTGTCGCGCACCGAGCGGATGACCCGGCCCTCGCGGTCCGCGAGCAGGAGCATGGCTCCGGTGTCCTTGAGGACCTCGTCGAGGTCGTCCATCACCGGTCGGGCGGCCTCGGCGAGACGGTGGGACCGGGAGGCGTGCGGATCGGGGGCACCGGGGCGCGCGCTCTTCGGGGTCAGTCCGCACGAGGCGGACCGGCGCCAGGACAGGTCCACCGGGTCCTCGCCGGGCGCGACGGGGGAGTGGACTGTCTGGGTCACGGGGCACCTCCGGCCGGATGAGGGGTGTGACTCACACCATACGCAAGCGGGCGGCGGGGTGATCCCAGGGCTCGGGCGATCGGGATCCCGGGGCTCGGGCGGCGGCTCAGTGGCTCCGGGCCGCGTGGGCCGGGTGC
>NZ_JAALED010000463.1:0-7276 GCF_014145155.1 Dietzia sp. B19
TCCGAGGTGATGAGCGGGGTGGGCAGGCTGCCGGCGGTGACGCCGGTGTGGTCGGAGGCGAGGGTGGGCTCGAAGGTGAACCGGGCGGTGGCGACACCATCGGCGACCTCGGGCAGGGCCTCGATCGCGGTCCCTCCGGCTCCGCCACGGCCCACGCCGGCTGCGGTGCTCAGAAGGGTGCGCATGGCGGCTTCCGCGGCGGCGTCGGTGACGACCGGTGCGGCGCCCGTGGCCACGGAGTCACCCAGGGTGATCGTGATGGTCATCTCGGTCGGACCGATGGGCAGAGTCAGGTCGACGGTCCGCCCGTCCTGGGCCGGGGTCAGGACCGCGCCGGAGACCGGATGGTGGCCGATGCCGTTCGAGTCGATCTCCCAGGCGTGCAGGACGCCGAGGCGGTGGACAGGGCTCACCACCAGGCGGCCCGCCCACGAGACGTCGGGGGCGTTGAGCACGTCCGCGACCGGGCCCTGCTCGGTGGTCACGGTGCCGCGGCGGCGGCCGCTCACGGCCTCGGTGGAGGGCAGGTAGCCACGGACACGGTCGACGGTGGCGGACTCGAAGCGATCGAGCAACTCGCCGACAGGCTCGTCCACCCGGGTGATCCCGGCGACAGCGGTGGTGCCGGGGATGATGCACACGGCGTCGGCGTCGTAGCGGGCGTCATGGGCCTGCCACAGTGAGTCCGAGCGCCACCAGCGACGGACGTCGCCGTCGATGACGGGCACGAACGGGACGGGCTTGCCCGGCATGCGACAGATGTCGAGGAACTCGGCGGCGTCGGCGGGGTGCAGGGTCGCGGTGGCCAGGTCCGGGTAGCGGGCAGCGAGTGCGTCGACGACCTCGGTGGGTCGTTCCATCGCCTCGGCGCGGGGGAAGGCCGAGACGATGCGACCGGTGTCCGCGGCGTCCAGGCGGGCTTCGGCGCGCTGCACCATGCGGTGGAAGCGCTCGCGGATCGTGGGATCGAGCCACACCGAGTGGGCGCTCTCGGCCACCGCCCCGGAGGCGGTGCCGGCGGCGGGAGCGGAGGCGAGGGAGAGCTCGGCGAACCGGCGAAGCCACTGCTCGTAGGTCATGGTCCCGAGGTCACCGAAGTACGGCTTGGCGGTGCCGTTGATCGCGGCGACGATCTCCTCGCGGCGCTCGGCCACGGCCTCGGCGTCGCCGGCGACCTCGTCCAGCAGACGCCCGGTGCGGGCGGCGGTGTTGTCGATCTCGTGGATGTCCGCGCCGAGCTGGCTGCGGCCGGAGGCCATTCCGCCGTCGGCCTGGCCGGCACCCACCCAGTGGTCCACGCCGACGGTGTCCACGAGGAGCTGCTTGACCTGCGGGCTGGTGGTGGCCTCGAGCGTCGCCATGGCGGCCGTGCCCACGAGGATGCCGTCGACGGGCATGGCCGGGTAACCGTGGGCGTTGGCCCAGGATCCGGTGAGGTAGTCGGCGGCCCGTTCCGGTGTGCCGATCCCGCCGCCGACGCACAGGACCACGTTGGGCCGGTCGCGCAGCATCGGGTAGGTGGCCAGCAGGAGCGCGTCGAGGTCCTCCCAGGAGTGGTGTCCCCCGGCCCGGCCGCCCTCGACCTGGACGATCACCGGCATGTGCGGGACCTCGGCCGCGATCCGCACGACCTGGCGGATCTGCGCGACCGTGCCCGGCTTGAAGCTCACGTGGCGCAGTCCCGCCTCGGTGAGCTCCTCGATGAGGGCGACGGACTCGTCGAGTTCGGGGATGCCGGCGGTGACGATCACCCCGTCGAAGGGGACGCCAGCGGCGCGGGCCTTCTGGACCAGTCGCTTGCCTCCGACCTGGAGCTTCCACAGGTACGGGTCGAGGAACAGGGAGTTGAACTGGGCGCTGCGGCCGGGCTCGAGCAGCTCGGTCAGGCGCCGGGTGTTCTCGGCGAAGATCGGCTCGGTCACCTGACCGCCGCCGGCGAGCTCGGCCCAGTGGCCGGCGTTGGCCGCGGCGGCGACGATCTCGGGGTCCACGGTGGTCGGGGTCATCCCGGCCAGCAGGATCGGCGAGCAGCCGGTGAGGCGGGTGAACGAGGTCTCCACGTGCACGCTGCCGTCGGGAAGGGTGATGAGCTGCGGCTGGTAGGCCGTCCACGGGCGCTCGATCGACGGGGTGGCTCCCGGCGTGAAGAGGTTGCGCAGTCCGCCGCGGGTGGCGGCGGCGACCACACCGACGCCCTGGCCGCGGACCACCGAGCGGTTGAGGCGGGTCAGGGCCTCGCCCGGGCCCATGTCGAGGATCCACTCCGCGCCGGAGTGCAGGGTCTCGGCCATCTCCTCGACCCAGTCGACGGGCTCGGCGAAGACCTGGCGGGCCAACGCGGCCGCGCGGTCGGCGTCCAGGCCACAACGGGCCGCCCAGTCGGACACGATGTCCACCGCGGGGGCCATCGCGGGATGGTGGAAACCGACCTCCACCTCGAGGGGGTCGAAGACGGGGGCGAAGACCTCGCCGCCGGTGAGCTTGGCCTCGCGACGGCGGCGGGACTCGGCCTCGAGGTCCGCGCAGTGACGGCGCAGGTCCTCGAGATCGTCCGGACGGCCCACCACGACGTGACGGCGTTGCGCGTTGCGGATGGAGACGGTCGGCCGCAGTGCGGGGTCGACCGCGGAGAATACCTCGTCGACGAGGGCGCGCAGTCGCGCGCCGTCGATGCCCGACACGCCGACCATGGGGCTGGCCTCGCCACGGCGGAACAGGCCCGTGCGGCGACCGATCAGGGTGGCGGCGGCGCCGATGAGCTCGGCCATCGCCAGGAGGCGGTCGTCGATCGACCCGAAGGTCTCGACCGATTCCACGGCGAGGATGCCCTGGGAGTGTCCGACCACGGCGGCGGGGGCGGTGTCGTTGACGTCGAAGCCCTCGGCGGCGAGCGCGCGGACGGCGCCCACCTGGGTGAGCAGGACGGCCGGCAGGGAGACCGCGGCGGAGGAGAGCGACGCCTCGTCGGGGAGGTCACCGTGGTCCTCGTCCTCGCCGGTGGTGGTGTTGGCCCACTCGATGGGGCGGAAGCCGTGGGGCCGGACCACCGCGATCTCGTCGTGGACCGGCTCGGTGAGGGCGACGGAGGAGTCGACGAGGTCCTGCAGTTCGGGACCGATCCCGGTGCCGTCGATGAGGTCGCTCAACGCGTCGCGCCACGCGATCCCCTGTCCCCCGAAGGCGAGGGCGTAGGCGGTGCCCTCACGCAGGTCGTCCGCGAGCGCGCGGGCCTGGCGGCGGGCCGCGTGTCCGGTCTCGAGCGGGCGGGGTGTGAGGTCGCGGTCGTCGATCGTCACGTGTGGAACTCCTTGGCAACTTCGTCTGGGACATCTCCACGCCGAGACCAGTTGCTGGTCCGACGCAGGGCACAGACTGCCACAGGAAGTTGAGGGAGACCTCAGCTTGAGGGGGTACGGCCGTCCGTTCGGGGGTTAGCCGAGGGGGCCGACGCGTGAGCCCGATCACAATACGGAGCTGATGGTTCCCTCATATACACAGGTGAGGGGCACCTCAGGTTTAGGGGCACCCATGTTACCGAATCGTTATCTCATTCTCAGGGGTGATCCGCCCGACGACGGCGTGTCGCCGTCGCCTCCCACGCCCCGGCACAGCCGTCAGGCGCCGCACCGGAGAACGGCCATCATCTCGGCGTCGAGACCCTCGGTGGGGCACAGGTCGACGGCCAGACGGCGCGGCCCGGACGACCACTCGACGTGGGCCGTCCGGACCTCGTCGCCGACGGCGATCGTGACCAGTCCGCCGATCCCCGGTTGCTCTTCGGGCGCCAGCCCCCCTCGTCCGACCGTCTCGACGGCGGTCACCTCGGCGACCGTCGCCGGACCCGGAGCGGGGATCAGACGCACCTGCACCCTGGTGCCGTCGAACGCGCCGACCCAGGCCGCCAGCATCCCCGTCCCGTCCGCGCGCAGGTCGAGGGTGTACCCGTGCGCGAACCACGACCCGGTCTCGCGGACCACCTCGGCGGGAGAGGGCACGGGGGCTGCCGACGTCGGGGTGGCGACGAGGGTGGACACCCCCGCCATCGACGCCACGAGCGCGACCGCGGCCAGCGCGCGTCCCGCTCTCCGTCTCACCTGCATTGTCCTCATGAAGTCACTGTAGTCCCGCCAGTAACACGATCAGGTGCCACGAATGCGTCGAAATGGTCACCAAAACCCCAACCCGCCGACTAGATGTTGGGAGTTGTGGGGACCACACCTATCGTCGTTCCGTCACACCCGGCGGATCCGCCGCCCGATCGCCCGACAAGGAGCCGACCATGACCAGCCCGCCCAACCAAGGTGGGGTGACACCGAGAGAGACATTCTCCCGTCGCTCCGTCTTCGTCTTCGCCGCCATCGGCTCCGCCGTCGGCCTCGGCAACATCTGGCGTTTCCCCTTCGTCGCGTACGACAACGGTGGCGGCGCCTTCCTGCTCCCCTACCTCGTGGCACTGCTCACCGCGGGTCTCCCGCTGCTGTTCTTCGACTACGCCATCGGGCACCGCTTCCGCGGTTCCGCCCCTCTGAGCTTCCGACGGATGAACCGCTTCGCCGAGCCGATCGGCTAGATCCAGGTCCTGGTGTCCTTCGTCATCGCGGTCTACTACGCGGTGATCATCGCCTGGGCGGCCTGCTACGCGTGGTTCTCCGTCGACGAACGCTGGGGGCAGACGTACGAGGAGTCGGCCACGTTCTTCGCCGAGGACTTCCTCCGCGCCGGCAGCGGGTTCGGGATCGACTTCGTCCCGGGCATCGCGCTCGTCCTGGTGGTCGTGTGGATCGTCACGCTCGGGGTCCTGCTCGCGGGCGTCCAGAACGGCATCGGCCGGACCGCGCTGCTCTTCGTCCCGCTCCTGGTGGCACTCTTCGCCGCCCTCGTCGTGCGGTCGCTCTTCCTCGACGGCGCGATGGACGGCCTCAACAACTTCTTCACCCCGGACTGGGGCGTGCTCACCGAGCCGAGCGTGTGGATCGCGGCCTACGGCCAGATCTTCTTCTCCCTCTCGGTCGGCTTCGGCATCATGCTCACCTACTCGTCCTACCTCAAGCGCAAGTCCAACCTCACGAGCTCCGGCCTGGTCGTGGGCTTCTCCAACTCCGCCTTCGAGGTCCTCGCGGGCATCGGCGTGTTCGCCACGCTCGGCTTCCTCGTCTCCACGTCGGCGGGCGCGGGCTGGGAGGACGTCGGCGGCGGTCCGGGTCTGGCGTTCATCGCCTTCCCGGCTCTGATCTCGCAGATGCCCGGCGGCCCGATCTGGGGCGTGGTCTTCTTCATCTGCCTCATCCTGGCCGGCATCACCTCGCTCATCTCCATCGTCCAGGTGGTCATCTCGTCCTTCCAGGACAAGATGGGCAGCAGCCGCACCGTCTCGGTGCTGGCCGTGGGCATCCCGATGGCGGTCGCCTCGATCCTGCTCATGCCCACCGAGACCGGGCTGCAGAACCTCGATGTGATGGACAAGTTCGTCAACAGCCTCGGCATCGTCGGCATCACCCTCATCGCCCTCATCGTGGTGATCTTCGTGATGCGGCTGGCCCCCACACTGCGCGACCACCTCAACTCGGTGTCCTCGTGGAAGGTCGGCACGTTCTGGATCGTCTGCCTGGCGGTCATCACGCCGATCGTCCTGGGTTACGCCCTGATCCGCGAGATCATGTCCCTCGTCTCCGAGCCCTACGAGGGATACGACGCCGCCATCCTGGGCGTCTGGGGCTGGGGCATGATCGGGACCATCCTCGTCCTGTCGATCGTCCTGTCGGCCCTGCCCTGGCGGGGGGCCCGCCAGCTCGACGGGCCGCCGAGCGTCGACGACGACCCGAGCGACTACAGCTACGAGGAGGGACTCACCCGTCCCGACGAGAACCCGGCTCCCACCCACACGCCCAAGGAGGCCTGAGCCATGGACGCTCCCGCGATCATCATGATGGTGCTGTTCCTGCTCGTGATCTGGGGCGGACTCGTCGCCAGCATCGTGCACTACGTCGGTCACCCCGACGACCCGGAGGGGGCCACAGCCCGTCCCGCGCGCGAACTCTGACCTCGCGCCGCACGACCTGATCGCCGGCCCCGGCGTCCGCACACCACAGCGGCGCCGGGGCCGGAGTCGTCGAGGTGCCCGGACCAGTCATCGCACCGGAACTGTCACTGCATCGTGAACGCTGACGGTCAAGTCGCCGGGTCCGTCCCCACGGCGGCAGTAACCTGGTGACCATGGACACCGAGAGCCGCGACGCCACCACCACAGAACCCACCGGCGGCGCACCCGTCGAGGTGCGCCACCTGATCCAGCAGTGGAAGCGCCTCGACGAGCTCCTCGCGGGACTGAAGAGAGACGACTGGGCCGCACCCACGGCCCTCCCCGGATGGACCGTCCGCGACGTGGTGGCGCACATCGCCGGAACGGAGCACCTGCTCTCGGGCGAACCGGTACCGGACGTCGACCTCCCGCCCTCGGCAGACGAGTACGTCCGCAACCCCATCGGGGAGCTCAACGAGAAGTTCGTGCAGGAGGCCCGTCCGCTGGCGGTCGAGGACGCGTTCGCGGACTTCCGGGAGGCGGTGGCCGAGCGCACGGGACAGCTCGCCGAGATGACCCCGCAGCAGTTCGAGGCCGAGTCCGACTCCCCCGTCGGTCGCGTCCCGTTCCGTCGCTTCATGGGCGTGCGCGTCTTCGACTGCTGGATCCACGAGGACGACATCCGCCACGCCCTCGGCATGCAACACCACCTCGGCAGCGGCCCGGGGCGGTTCGCCCTCGACGAGATCGTGCGCTCCCTCCCCCGGACCGTGGGCAAGAAGGCCGGCGCCCCGGACGGTGCCCGCGTCCGGTTCCGGGTCACGGGTGAGTCCGACACCGATCTCCCGATGGCCGTCGACGTGATGGTCGCCGGCCGGGCGGGACTCGTGGACGTCGACGATTCCGCGCGGACCACGGTCGAGCTGGTGTTCGACACCCCGACCTTCGTCCGTGCGGCGACCGGCAGGATCACCGCCGAACCCGGCAACGGCGTGGAGATCAGTGGCGACGAGGACCTGGGCAGGAGGATCCTCGGGTCGATGGCCTTCACCATCTGACAGGCCCGTGGCGACTCCGACGGGGCCGGTGCCGAATCGGGCAGAGCCGTTGCCCGCGGCCGTTGCGCACATCGTGGTGATGGGGGTGTCCGGGGCCGGTAAGTCGACCGTCGCCCGCGCGATCGCCGAGCGGACGGGTGCCCTGTTCCTCGACGCCGACGACCTGCATCCCCCCGCCAACCGCCGGAAGCTGGGCGCC
>NZ_JAALED010000464.1:0-1009 GCF_014145155.1 Dietzia sp. B19
GGGCGAACTGGGCCGGGCGGCCGGACCCGCCACCGATGTAGAGGGCGGCTCGATCACCGAGTTCGAACGCGGGGCGATCGTCCTCACCCCCGCAGGGCGCGCCTTCGTGGTGCAGGGCGAGATCCTCGCCGCCTACCTGGACGCGGGCGGGCCCGCGGGCGAGCTGGGTTTCCCCACCGCGGACGAGGCCACCACCGACGGGGGATGGATCTCCACCTTCGAGGGCGGGGTCATCACGTACCTCGACGGGGTCGCCGAGGTCCGCACCGACTGACCGGCACTCGCCCGTCACCCGCACGGTTCGCCCGCGCGTCGGGCGTCGGAACGGGGGTGAAAGCGGGTTATCGGGGCGTCGCGCGGCCCTCTCCGGCGGGGCTATCGTCCTCCCGTGAAGTCCACCCTCCCCCGCGCCCAGGCGCCGGATCCCCCGTCCACGCTGCCGGGGACCGTACCCGCCGCCGTGCTGCTGCCCCTTGCCCTGGCCGGTGCGATCGGGCCGTTCGCGACCGACACCTACCTGCCCGCGCTTCCCCTCATCGTCGGGGAGTTCGGGGTCTCCGCCTCGGTCGCCCAGCTCACCCTGACCGCGTTCATGGTCTCGCTGGCCGCCGGACAGCTCGTGATCGGCCCGCTCTCGGACCGTGTGGGCAGGCGCACCCTGTTGATCCTGGGTTCGGTGGGCACCGCGGTCGCGGCCGTGGTGTGTGCGCTGGCCCCGTCGATCTGGGTACTGGTGCTGGGACGGGTCGCCCAGGGGTTCTTCGGCGCGGCGGGGATCGTCCTGAGCAAGGCCGTGGTGGTGGACGTCGGCCGCGGTGCCGGTGTCGCCAAGGCGTTCGCGACCCTCATGGCCCTCCAGTCGGTGGCACCCGTGATCGCCCCGCTCGTCGGCGGTGCCGTGGTCCCGTTCGGCGGCTGGCGGGGCGTGTTCTGGCTGTTGGCCGGACTGTCGGTGGTCACGGCGATCGGCGTGGTCGCAGCGGTCCCCGAGACGTTGCACCCCGGCGAA
>NZ_JAALED010000464.1:1049-2502 GCF_014145155.1 Dietzia sp. B19
GTCATGTCCACCCTGGGCGACATGCGTTTCGTGGCCACCTCCGGGCCGTTCGTGGCCCGGGTGTCGGTGTTCGTGTTCACGTTCGGTGTGCTCTTCGCGTACATCTCCGCGAGCCCGTTCATCTACCAGGACATGGTCGGCCTCTCCCCCACCGCGTACTCGGTGGCGTTCACCGTCAACGCCCTCGGCATCCTCGCCTCGAACCTGGCCGGGGCACGCCTGGTCGGCAGGTTCGCACCAGAGAGGATCCTCGCCACCGGGGTGGTCGGCATGCTCACGGCGATCGCGGTGCTCGTCGTCGTCGTCGCCCTGTCCCCCGCCGGCACCCTGGGGCTGGGACCGGTCACCGTGGGCTTCATCCTGCTGACCCTGTCGATCGGGGCGATCCTGCCCAACGCGGCAGCCCTGTCCATGCAGGCGACCCGGGGGCACTCGGGGTCCGGATCCGCGCTGCTCGGCGCTGCGCAGTTCAGCCTGGCGGCGCTCGTCGCGCCGCTCACAGGGTTCTCCGGCCCGCACTCCGCCCTGCCCATGCTCGCCGTGATGGGCGCCTGCGCACTCGTGGTCGTGGTGGCTCTCACGGCGGTGCTCCGCCGGTCGGCGCGCGCCGGGTGAGCGCTGCGGGGCGACACGACGGTCGTGGGCCGGGGGTAGGGTGACGGTCACGAGCGACCCCCGAGGTGGTGTCCGACATGCCGGTGATGACGACGACCGCGTCCCGAGCCCTGACCGGTGCCCGTCGCCGCGCCGGCCTCATGGTGCGCTCGCGGATCGCCGGTGACGACGCCGCCGAACGGCGGCAACGGATCTGGCACTCCGAGGGCGAACGGTGGAACTCACCCGGGGACGCGATCTACTCGGTGCACGGCGACGCCTCGATGTTCGCCGCCGGGCTGACCGCTCTGTTACTCCAGTCGCTGCACCCGCTGGCCATGGCCGGGGTGGCCGACCACAGCGACTACCGCGGCGACCCCTGGGGCAGACTCCAACGCACCTCGCAGTTCATCGCCACGACCACCTTCGGGACGGTCCCGGACGCCACGCAGCTCATCCGGACTATCAACGGGATGCACCGGGCGGTGGTGGGGACCGACTATCGCGGCCGACCCTACGACGCCCGCGACCCGCACCTGTTGCGGTGGGTCCACGTCGCCGAGATCTGGAGCTTCCTCGAGTGCCACCGCCTGTACGGGCGCACCGCGATGTCGGCGGAGCGACGGGACGAGTACGTGCGACAGGCGTCGCGCACCGGGATCATGCTGGGAGCCAAGGGCGTCCCGATGACCGTCGCCGAGCTCGACGCGGCCCTCGAGGAGTACCGGCCCGAGCTCGAGGCCTCCCCGGCCGCGCTCGACGCCCGGCACTTCCTGCTGAACGAGCCGCCCGTGGGGTGGACCGACAAGCCCGCCTACGCGATGCTCCGCGAGGGCGCGGTCGCGGCGCTGCCGCCCTG
>NZ_JAALED010000465.1:0-2077 GCF_014145155.1 Dietzia sp. B19
CGGTTGCGGCGGTCGACCCGCAGCACCCGCGCGGTGGCCCATCCCCGCGACAGACCGTCGACGTCCTGCCTGAGCGGCGCGGCCCGGTCGGGCGCGGCGACGGACAGCACGGGGTCGGAGTCGAGGCTGAAGTCCAGCGGCATGGTCGGGGTTCCTTCTCGCAGATCTTGAGGGAGCGGTCAACGTGCCAGCCCGGCGGACGCCGCGGCCACCCGGACCGCCCGCGTCGCCGGCCCTGGTCTCAGCCCGAGACCATCTTGATGTAGAGCAGGCGGTCCCCGGTCTCCAGGGCGTCCGCCTCGGGTTCGTTGACCTTGATCAGCTGACCCTTGCGGACCACTCCCAGGACGAGCTCGGCCAGATGGCGCGGCGAGCCGCCGACCTCGGACTCCTCCACGCGCCGTTCGGCGATGGAGAACCCCTCGTCGGGGGTCAGCAGGTCCTCCATCATCCCCACGACGGTCGGGGTGATGGTCGCCAGGCCGAGCAGGCGCCCGGCCGTCTCGGCGGAGACCACCACGGAGTCCGCGCCCGACTGCTTCAGCAGATGCTTGTTGTCCGACTCACGAACGGTGGCGACGATCTTGGCGTTGGGCGCCAGCTCGCGCGCGGTCAGCGTGACCAGCACCGCGGTGTCGTCGGAGTTGGTCGCCACCACCACGGCCGCGGCGCGGGTGACGCCCGCGAGCTTGAGGACGTCCGACCGGGTGGCCGAGCCCTGGACGGTGACCAGTCCGCGGGCGGCCGCGGACCGGAGTGCCTGGGGGTCGGTGTCGACCACGACGATGTCGTCGGGGGCGATCTCGTCGGCGAGCATCGCCGCGACGGCCGACCTTCCCTTGGTGCCGTAGCCGACGACGACGGTGTGGTTACGCACGAGGTTCCTCCAGCGCTGGATCCTGAGGGCCTGACGGGACTGCTCGGTGAGCACCGACAGGGTGGTACCGACGAGCAGGATCAGGAAGAGCACGCGCAGCGGCGTGATCAGAATGGCGTTCAGCAGCCGCGCCTGCTGGGTGATCGGGGAGATGTCCCCGTAACCCGTGGTCGAGAGGGAGACGGTGGCGTAGTAGAAGGCGTCGACGACCGTGATCCGGCCGTCGGCCCCACCGCCGCCTTCATACCCCTCCTGATCGAGATACACCACGAGGGCCGCCAGGGCCAGCGTGAGCACGGCCATCAGGACGCGCTTGCCGATGAGCCGCCACGGGCTCTCGGCGTTCGCGGGGATGCTCACCACGCCCACGAGGATGTGGTCGGGGCTCTCGTCCAAGGGGTCGCTGCTGCGGACACGGGACGCGAGTGCGCGCTTCCTCACCATCGGCAGCTCCGTTCCGGGACGGGACCGCCGTCGATCATCGGGGTCACCGGGACCATCGTGGCCTATCGGTCACCGTCGGACAACAACCGGCCTCTCCCCGGTCCGGTGGAGAGGAGTCGGAGCAGCTCCTCCGCGTCGGGGAGATCGGCCGGTTCGACGGTACTGCCGGCCCGGACGTAGTGGAAGGCGGCCCGGACCCTGTGGAGTTCGACCGGTCGTCCGAGCCTGGCGGAGACGACTCTCGCCCACGCGTAGCGGTAGACCGCCAACTGGAGCGAGACCGCGGGCATCTCCCCGGGGCCCGGGACCCGCCCGGTCTTCCAGTCGACGACGATCCAGTCGTCCCCGTCCGCGAACACCGCGTCCATGCGGCCACGCAGCAGATGCTCCCCGAGTCCGACCTCGAACGGCACCTCCACCGCCTCGGGTGTCTGTCGGGCCCATCGCGACGATTCGAAGGCCTGCTGCAACGCCGTGAGGTCCGACTCCGACACACCGTCGACCGCACCATGGTCCCCGGCGCCGGGGAGATCGTCGATGTCCAGCAGGTGGGTGGCCCCGAAGCGGTGTTCCAGCCACAGGTGGAACCGCGTTCCGCGACGGGCGAAGCGGTCGGGCCGGAACGGCACCGGTCGGCGGAGGCGATCGGTGAACGCGTCGGGATCGGTCGCCATGGCCACCACCTCACCCGCGGTCAGCCGCCGCGGCAGGACCACGGCGTCACGCTGCTCGGCGGCCCGGCGCGCATCCGCGAGC
>NZ_JAALED010000466.1:0-2684 GCF_014145155.1 Dietzia sp. B19
CGCCCGCCACCAGCGGCTGACGCCGACCGAGCCCGGCCCAGGCCCGCAGGTCGCTGATCTCGGCACCGTCGGCGTCGCGGACCAGCCCGGCCACCGCGAACACGCCCACCGTGCTGACGGCGTACGCCGCGAGGTAGAACAGCATCGCCGTCGCCCCGGCGGCCTGGACCGCGATCGCCCCGGTGAGCAGGAACCCGGCGTGGGCGATGGAGGAGTAGGCCAGTAGCCGCTTGACGTCGTTCTGCGCGACGCCCACGATCGTCCCGACGATCATCGTCAGCGCCGCGATCACCCACAGCACGGGCGCCCAGTCCGCCTCGAGCCCGGGCACCGCGGTGTGGAAGAAGCGCAGGATCGCGCCGAACGCGGCGACCTTGGTGCCGGCGGCCATGAACGCGGTGATCGCGGTGGGCGCGCCCTGGTAGACGTCGGGCGTCCAGGTGTGGAACGGCACGGCGCCGACCTTGAACAGCAGGCCCACCGACATCATGGCCACGCCGATGAGGATCAGCGAGCTGGCGCCCTCGGCCTCCACGACGTCGGCGATCCCCCGGTAGTCCACGGTCCCGGCGTAGCCGTACACCAGCGCGACGCCGTAGACGAAGAACGCCGAGGAGAACGCGCCCAGGAGGAAGTACTTGACCGCGGCCTCCTGCGAGAGCAGCCTTCGGCGCCGGGCCATCCCGCACAGCACGTACAGCGGCAGGGAGAGCACCTCCAACGCGATGAACAGCGTGATCAGGTCGTTCGCCGCGGGGAACAGCATGAGGCCGCCCGTGGCGAACAGCGCGAGCGGGAAGATCTCCGTCTGGGTGAACCCGGCGCGCTCGGCCTCGCGTTCGCCCGAGCCGCCGGGGGCCACGGCGGCCTGGGGCGCGAAGCCCGCGAGCACCTTTCTGCGGGAGGCCGACGGGATCACGGTGCGTTCGCCGATCAGCAGGCCGGCGCCGAGGGCCACGACCACGGTCAGGCCCTGCAGGAACAGCGCCGGGCCGTCGACCGCGACCGCCCCCTCGGCCGTGACGATCCGGGTCCCGGCCAGGAGGACCACCGAGATGAGCGCGGCGGCGAGACCGCCCAGGTAGACGGCCATCTGTGTGCCATAGCGGCGCCGCGCGGGGACGAACGCCTCCACCAGTACGCTGACGATCCCCGCGCCGAACACCACGAGCAGCGGCGCGAGCGATCCGTACGCGATGTCAGGGGTCATCGGGTTCCTCCCACCAGCGCGACGGTGTGGGCGACCGCCGGTTCGATCACGTCCAACGCGGGCTGCGGGTAGAAGCCCAGCACGATCAGCGCCACCACCAGCGGGATCACCACCACGAGTTCCCGGGCGTCGAGATCCGGTGTCCGCGCGAGCCCGGGAGCCGGGGGTCCACCCATCACCCGCTGGTAGGTCCACAGGATGTAGACCGCCGCCAGGACGAACGTGCTCGTGGCGAGCACGGCGGCCACCGGGTACGGGCCGAAGGTCCCGATGAACACCAGGAACTCGCTGACGAACGGGGCCAACCCGGGCAGCGAGAGCGTGGCCAGGCCGGCGATGAGGAACGTCCCGGCCATCACGGGCGCGACCTGCTGGACACCGCCGTAGTAGCCGATCTCCCGGATGCGGTGCCGGTGGACGAGGAACCCGGCCACGAGGAACAACGCGGCCGTGGCGACGCCGTGGTTGACCATGTAGAGCGCCGATCCGGCCGCGGACTGCTCCGTCCTGGCGAAGATGCCCAGGACGATGAACCCGAAGTGGGAGATGGAGGCGTAGGCGATCAACCGGAGCAGGTCGGTCTGGGCGATGGCCATCACGCCGCCGTAGACGATGCTGATCACCGCCAGCATGATGAGCACCGGCGCCGCCGTGGCGGCCGCGTCCGGGAACAGCGGCAGGCTGTAGCGCAGCATCGCGAACGTGCCGACCTTGTCCACGACCGCCATCATCAGCACCGCGGAGGCGGGGGTCGCGGCCACGGCAGCACCGGGCAGCCAGGTGTGGAACGGCCACAGCGGCGCCTTGATCGCAAAGGCCAGGGTGAAGGCCGCGAACATCAGCAGCGCCACGCCGGGCGTGATCTCGAGTCGGCCGTCCGCGACGGCCGCGGTGATGAGGCGGTAGTCGAACGTCCCCGCCCCGATCGCGCCGTCTGTGCCGGCAGCCCCCAGCCCCGCGCGAGCGGTGAGCACGTACAGCCCGATCACCGCGACGAGCATGACCAGCCCACCGAGGAGGTTGTAGATGAGGAACCGCACGGCCGCCGCCGCCCGGTCGGCTCCGCTGGAATCGCTGCGGCCGAAGCCGCCGATGAGGAAGTACAGCGGGATGAGCATGGCCTCGAACGCGACGTAGAACAGCAGCACGTCCAGACTGGTGAACGCCACCAGCGCCAACCCCTGCGTGGCCAGCATCAGCGCCGGGTACGCCTGCGCGCGGCGGCTGTCGGACGCGGCGACGTCGTGCCACCCGGCCAGCAGGAGCAGTGGCATGAGGGCGGCCGTGAGCAGGACCAGCACCAGCGCGATCCCGTCGAGTCCGAGCGTGTAGGAGGCGCCGAAGGCGGGGATCCACGGGCGGGACTCGACGAACTGGTGGGTCTCGCCGCCGGGGTCGAACCCCACCGCGAGCGCGACCGCCACCGCCAGCACGACGAGGGAGGTGGCCAGGGCGAGGGGCCTGGCCGCGCGTC
>NZ_JAALED010000467.1:0-3415 GCF_014145155.1 Dietzia sp. B19
CCGGCCAAGCTCCTCGCCACCGCGGTCGCCGGTTCGGACCCGCTCGTCTGGATCCACTCGGATCCGTTGTCCGCGGCCTACTGCGACAGGGCGGTGGCCGCGTTCTGCGACGCCGGCCGGGTCACGGCGACCTCCTCCGTCACCGACGCCGTCCGGTCGCAGGCCGAGCGCGCCCGAGGGCTGCCCGCCGTGGACCCCCTCGCGAGTCTGTTCCACGACGACCAGCTCGACGGTGAACGCGAGGACAGGACCATCCGGCACCTCGGTATGGTGCTCAGCGCGGACGAGGAATTCGTCCGCCTGGCCGCGGGCCCGCTCGCGGACGTCGAGTGGATCTCCGATCGTGGTCGGGACACGGTCGGTGCCACACCAGCCCCGTTGAGCGGAAAGGTGGCCGCGCTCATGGCACGGACCGAACTCTCCGCCGCGTACCTGCTGGTGGGGGGGCTCTAGAACCGTGGTCGCTCTCACCCCGGTCGTCCAGGCGTACGCATGGGGCTCGCGGACGGCGCTCCCCGAGTTGTGCGGAACCCACTCCCCGGCACCGCACCCGGTGGCCGAGCACTGGTTCGGCGCCCACGACTCCGGCTCGTCGCTCTGCGCCGACGGGCGGGGGTTGGACGCGCGGATAGCCGCCGACCCCGAGGGAGAGCTCGGGGCGCGGGTGGCCGCGGAACACGGGGGCGGACTGCCGTTCCTGGTCAAGCTCCTGTCCGCCGAGCAGGCGCTCTCCCTGCAGGCGCACCCGTCCCCGGAGAGGGCGAGGGAGGGTTTCGCCGCCGAGGACGCGCGGGGGATCGCCGTCCACGCCCCGGATCGCAACTACCGCGACACCAACCACAAGCCCGAGATCCTGGTGGCCCTGACCGAGTTCCACGCGCTGGTCGGATTCCGCCCCGTGCCCCGTACCGTGGCGTTGTTCGACGCCCTCGACGTGCCGGCCCTGCGACCCTACCGCGACATGCTGGACGGCCAGCCGGACGCGGAGGGCCTCCGTGCGGTGTTCACCACCTTCGTGACGATGCCGCACATGGCGTTGGAGACGGTGGTGGCGGACCTGGTCACCGGCGCCGTGGGGTACCTCACCGCGGAGGGTGTCTCCGGCGAGTGGTCGAACGAGGCCACGACCGTGGTCGAGCTCGCCGAGCGGTACCCCACGGATCCCGGTGTCCTGGGTGCCCTGCTGCTCAACAGGGTGGTGCTCCGGCCGGGACAGGCCGTGTACCTGGGCCCCGGTCAGCTCCACGCCTATCTCCGCGGAGTCGGGGTGGAGGTCATGGCCAACTCGGACAACGTCCTGCGCGGGGGCCTGACACCCAAGCACGTCGACGTCCCGGAGCTGATGCGGGTGCTCGCGTTCGACCCGCTCGCGGACCCCACGGTGCGGCCGGTCCCCGCCGATCGCGGGATCCCCGGGGAGGTGGACTACCCCACGCCCGAGCCCGACTTCGCGCTCTCGCGCATCGTGCTCCCCGCCGGCACCGGCCCCGTCACCTACCGGACCGACGGCCCGGAGGTCCTGTTGTGTACCTCCGGCCGGGTGTGCGTGTCGGAGAACGGGACCACGGAGACGCTGGGGCCCGGCCACGCGGTGTGGGTCCCCGCCTCGACGCCGGTGGTGGAGCTGGAGGGCGCCGACGGGGCCACCGTCTTCCGCACCCGGGTCGGCGGTCCGGAGACGGGGACGGCGTAGCGGTAGAGCTCCCCGCTAGTGTGGTGCGGAAGTCTTTTCCGAACTACGAGGAGCTGGTCGCACACATGTCCGCTGATCTGCACGTGCAGTCCGTCAACGGTGTCGAGTTCAAGGTGGCGGATCTGTCGCTGGCGGAGGCGGGCCGCAAGCAGATCCGTCTGGCCGAGCACGAGATGCCCGGCCTCATGGCGCTGCGCGAGGAGTACGGGGCGGAGCAGCCGCTGGCGGGGGCCCGGATCGCCGGGTCCATCCACATGACGGTGCAGACCGCCGTGTTGATCGAGACGCTGACCGCGCTGGGCGCGGAGGTCCGGTGGGCCTCGTGCAACATCTTCTCCACGCAGGACGAGGCGGCCGCCGCCGTCGTCGTGGGCCCGGAGGGCACGCCCGAGGCCCCGTCCGGCGTGCCGGTGTTCGCGTGGAAGGGCGAGACGCTCGCCGAGTACTGGTGGTGCACGGAGCAGATCATGACCTGGCCCGGCACCGATCCCAACATGATCCTCGACGACGGTGGCGACGCCACCATGCTCGTGATCAAGGGCAAGGAGTTCGAGCAGGCCGGGGCCGTGCCGTCGGACGACTCCGCCTGGTCGGCGGAGGAGAAGGTCTTCCACGCGCTGCTGCGCGAGTCCGTGCCGGCCCACCCGGGCAAGTACACGGCCATCGCCGAGTCGGTCCAGGGCGTCACCGAGGAGACCACCACCGGCGTACACCGCCTGTACCACTTCCACGCCGAGGGTGTGCTGCCGTTCCCGGCGATCAACGTCAACGACGCGGTCACCAAGAGCAAGTTCGACAACAAGTACGGCACCCGCCACTCGTTGCTGGACGGCATCAACCGCGGCACCGACGCCCTCATCGGCGGCAAGAAGGCCCTGGTGTGCGGTTACGGCGACGTGGGCAAGGGGTGCGCCGAGGCCCTCGCCGGCCAGGGCGCGCGCGTCCAGGTCACCGAGATCGACCCGATCAACGCGCTGCAGGCCCTCATGGACGGCTTCGACGTGGTGACCGTGGACGAGGCCATCGAGGCGGCCGACATCATCATCACGGCCACCGGCAACAAGGACATCATCACCTTCGACCACATGAAGCGGATGAAGAACAAGGCGATCCTGGGCAACATCGGCCACTTCGACAACGAGATCGACATGGCCGGACTGGAGTCCGCGGTGGACGTCACCCGCATCAACATCAAGCCGCAGGTCGACGAGTTCGTCTTCGACTCCGACGGCCGCTCGATCATCGTGCTGTCGGAGGGGCGTCTGCTCAACCTCGGCAACGCCACCGGCCACCCGTCGTTCGTGATGTCCAACAGCTTCTCCGACCAGGTGATCGCCCAGATCGAGCTGTTCAGCAAGGCCGACCAGTACCCGATCGGCGTCCACCTGCTGCCCAAGATCCTCGACGAGAAGGTCGCGCGCCTGCACGTCGAGGCACTCGGTGGATCGCTCACCACGCTCGCCAAGGACCAGGCCGAGTACATCGGTGTGGACGTCGAGGGCCCGTACAAGCCCGACCACTACCGGTACTGATCCGATCCCGTGGTCGCGCGTCTGGTCGTCGTCGAGGGGCTCGACGGCGCGGGCAAGAACACCCTGACGACCGCCCTGGTCGGTGAGCTCACCGACCGGGGTGTGTCGGTCGGGCGTCTGGCGTTCCCCCGGTACGGGACCCTGCACGCCGACCTGGCCGCCGACGCCCTGCACGGCGGCCAGGCCGGTA
>NZ_JAALED010000468.1:0-11321 GCF_014145155.1 Dietzia sp. B19
TGAGGCGGGCGGTAGCCGCATCGGCGAGCTGGAACGCGCAGCCCGCGACGCGGGCGCGCAGGCCGAGGAGCGGAGAACAAGGCGAGAGCGGTTCGAGGACGCCGTCGCGAGGGCCGGCCTCGACCCGGTCGGCGACGCCGCCGGATTCGCGGACCTCGCCGTCCAGGTCGGTCGGGCGCAGGCAGAGATCGAGACGCAGATCGCCGAGCTCAAGGAGCGGTACGACGCGCTGGTCCTCGGGCACGGTGAGGAGAAAGCGCAGCTCCGCGAGGTGCAGGAAGAGCTGGACAGCCTCGCGACCCGCCGCAGCAACCTGCCGACCGAACAACTCCAGGTGCGGTCCGCCCTCTGCGCGGAACTCGGAGTGTCGGAAGAGGAGCTCCCGTTCGCCGGCGAGCTTTTGGACGTGTCCGAAGAACACGCGCAGTGGCGGGGAGCCGCCGAGCGCGTGCTGCGCGGATTCGCGGTGTCATTGTTGGTGCCGCAGCGGTACTACGCGGACGTCGCCGAATGGGTCAACGCCCGCCGGCTGACCGCCCGGCGCTCCGACGGTCGCGAGATGGGGGTCCGCCTGACCTACGAGCGGGTCCCGGAGCGGCACCTGCCCTTGCAGCGCCCCCATTCCGACGGACTGCTGCTCGCCGACACGGTGGAGATCGCCGACACACCGCTGCGCGGGTATCTGAGCAAGGAGTTGTTCGCCCGGGCGGACCATCTCTGCGCCACCACGGTGGAGGAGTTCCGGCACGCCGAGCGGGCGGTGACTCGCGAGGGCCAGGTGCGGTCCAGAAATCATCACGTCAAGGACGACCGGCGGTCCGCGGCCGATCCCCGCGGCTGGGTGCTGGGCTGGCGCAACGATCAGAAGATCGCCGCACTGGAGGAGCGGCGCGGCGACCTCACCCGTTCAGTGGAGCGGCTCGCCGCCCAACTCGAGTCGGTGTCGCGGGAGCAGAACGAGGTGGGGGAGCGGCGCACCGCGCTCTCGCGGGTGGCGGACTATCCCTCGTGGCGGGATCTCGACTGGGAGGACGCCCGGTCGCGGGCGGATGCCGCCGATGCCGAGCGTCGTCGCCTGCTCGAGGGCAGTAGTGAACTGGCCGAGATCGACCGACGCGTGGCCGAGGTCGACACACGAGTCGGCGAACTCAGCCAGACCAAGGACACTCTCGGCGAGGCGAAGGGCAGTGGAGAAAGCCGCATCGTCCAGGAGAGCAGTCAGATCGACCGCGACCGGCGCAGCCTCGACGAGCTGACGGCGGATATCCGTACGGCGGCGGCGGGCATCTACCCCAGACTCCGGTCACGACAGGGCCGCGCGGGGTCGACGACCGCGGATCAGGCCGAACTTCACGAACGACGACTGTCCGACGAGATCGACAAGGAGACCGGCCAGACCCAGCGCGAACTCAACGGCTACACCACCAGTCTGCAGCAGGGTATGGCGGAGATCCGGCGACGCTGGCCGGAGCAGACCACCGAGATGGACGCCTCTGTCGACGCGCGCGGGGAGTACATCCGCTTCCACGCGCAGGTGGCCCAGGACGATCTGCCGCGCTTCATCGCGGAGTTCGAGGAGCAGCTCAAGAAGAACGCCATCCGCGAACTCGCCGGCTTCCACAACTGGCTGCAGCGCCAGGCCGACGATATCCAACAGAAGATCGAGAAGATCAACGAGGCTCTCGGCGCGATCGACTTCAATCCCGGACGCTACGTGCGCCTGGATCGGGAGAACACGGTCAACCAGGATGTGCGGGAGTTCCGATCCGACCTGCGAGCGGTCACCGACGACACCCTCGGCGGCGACGACCGCTACTCCGAGCAGCGGTACCAGGAGGTGCGGGCGATCCTCGAGCGACTCCGCGGCCGGGAGGGCCACAGCGAGACCGACAAGACGTGGCGGGCGCGAGTCACGGACGTGCGCAACTGGTACACCTTCTCCGCCTCGGAGCGCGACCGCGAGACCGACGAGGAGTGGGAGCACTACCGCGATTCGGACGGCAAATCGGGCGGCCAGAAAGAGAAGCTCGCCTACACCATCCTCGCGGCGTCGCTGGCGTACCAGTTCGGCCTGGAGTGGGGCGCGGAGAAGGCCCGTGACTTCCGCTTCGCCGTGATCGACGAGGCGTTCGGCCGCGGCTCCGACGCCTCCACCCGGTACGCCCTCGAACTGTTCGCCAAGCTCGGCATCCAGCTGCTGATCGTCACACCCCTGCAGAAGGTGCACGTGATCGCACCATATGTGCGCTCCATCGGGTATGTGGACAATGTCGAGGGCAGGTACTCGAGGCTCGTCATGATGTCCACAGAGGAGTACCACCGCCAGCGTGGCGGAGCGTGATGGTCGCCGGCGCGCGGAAATGGGCCACACCGGAGACGGTCCGCGAGAAAGTGCACAGGCGGTGGGTCGACGGCACCCTTCTCCGTGCTTTCGCCCGCGGGGAGGCGCTCATTCCACTCGAGGTCCCACTGGGAGGTCCGAGAACGTCTGAGCTCGGTGAGCGCTTCGGCGAGGTGCAGGAGTGGATGGCCGCCCTCGAGGCCGGCAGTCGCGACGGCAGCCGATACACGCTGCGGTACACGGCGGTAGGCGGCCGGAAATTCGGACGCAATCAGATTCCCACGCACGCTCTGGTGACCCGGTTCGACCAGGCATGGGCACTGCTCGGAGTCCGGGCACAGGTCACCATCTTCGAACAGATGCTGGCAGCGGCCCCGGATGCTCCGGTGCGGGACTGGGTGCTCGCCAGACCCGTCGCGGCGCTCGACCATGCGCAGGTGTGGCCGCAGATCCTCGCGGCGTACCGCTGGCTCGATGACTCCCGCGGGTCGGGCAGGTACCTGCGGCAGATCGATGCCCCGGGAGTGGACACCAAGGTCGTCGAGAGTCACCGGACGGTGCTCGCAGGACTCCTCGGAGTCTCACGCAACGCCACCTCGTTCCTCCACGACCTGGGCCTGCGCACCAAGCCCGAGTACGTCCGGTTCCGCATGGCCGGCACCGTCGCACCGGTGTCGGTCACCGAACTGTCTCTTCGGCCGGAGGAACTCGACGGTCTCGGCATGTCCTTCACCACGGCCGTGATCGTGGAGAACGAGATCACCTACCTCACGCTGCCCCTCCCGGACGACGGCGTGTTGATCTGGGGGAAGGGGTTCGACGTGGCCCGCCTCGGCCGCTGGGACGCCCTGCGGGAGGCCGACGTGCACTACTGGGGCGACCTCGACACACACGGCTTCGCCATCCTCCATCGCCTGCGCACGCACCTGCCGCGGGTGCGGTCCTTCCTCATGGACCTCGAGACCCTCCACGCGCACCCTCAACGTTGGGGACAGGAGGCCTCACCCACCAGCGCGAGACTCGATCGACTGACGGCGGCGGAGGCGGCGGTCTACGACGACCTGGTCTCCGACCGCTTCGCCGAACGAGTGAGGCTGGAGCAGGAGCGGATCGACTGGGCCTGGGTTCTGGACCGGTTGCCCTACCGGACAGGTGGCACATGAACGCCACTCGATCGTGTGCACCACTGGTCGAAAACCCAACACCTCGTCGTCACTAGACACTCGCCTTCCTGACCGGCACATACGCGCGGCGCCGGTCGTTCCCGCTGCCGGTCGGTCGGAACCGTCCCGGTGTGCGAGGTGCCGGTAGCCTAAAAGCTATGGGTGTCGCTGCCACGAACGCCACATACGACCTGCCGGAAGAGCAGGCCGTGCTCGACGTGCTGCGTTCTTTCGGCGTACGGCGGGCTCGGCTGTTCGGAAGTGCGGCCCGCCGCGAGTTGACGCCCACGAGCGACATCGACCTGCTCGTCGAGATGGACGGTCCGGTCGACTACGGGGCGATATTCCGGCTGTCCGAGGCTCTGGAGAGGGTTGCGGGCCGACCATTCGACGTCCTCACGTCGATCAAGGCACAGTTCCGGCCGTTCGTGGAGCCTGAACTGGTCGAGCTCGCGTTATGAAATCCCCGATCCCGTACCCCGACATGGCGGTCGCCGCTGCTCAGAGGGCTGCCAGTTACGCCCCTGCGTCTGAGGTCGAGTTTCTCGCCTCGCCGATGGCTCAGGACGCGATCTGCATGCGGCTGCAAGAGGTGGGGGAGAACCTCTCCAAGATCCGTCGGCACTGTCCGGACTTTTACTCAGCTCACCAGTCCGAGGGTTGGCATCGCCTGATCGGCCTGCGCAACGTGATCTCACACGGCTACGCCGAAGTTGACCTGCGCGTTGTGTGGACGATCATCGATGTGCATCTGGGTCCCCTAGCCGAGGAGTTGAAGGCTCTGTTGGCCACGTCGTGACCCCGGGTCGCCGTCATGCCCCACAGGCGGTCGGTATGCGGCCCGGCCAGGCTTGATACGAAAGCAGAGTGATCCGCCAGGCTTACGAGAGTGGCCACCTCGTCGTCGTCATCTAGGACTTCGATTCGGAAGTGGGAGTTTACAACTCGCCCGTTTGACCACCCATATGAACGGCCAGTACAACACGCCCCTCCGGACGGCGGGGGTGGCTCGGCGGCTGGGGTGCAACAGTCTGCTGATGGGGGAGAATCGGTCTCATTGGTCATGCCAAGACGACCGATGTGGAATGGATTGGCCGGTCTCGTCAGCGCGACCGCCGACAGGGCCGTTGTTCAGATCGAGTCTTCGGCGCCGGGCTCGGCACAGAGCAGGAAATGCGCCACGATCAGCGGCGCGATGACGAACAGTGCGCCCCAGCCCGTTGTCGCCACGGGACCCAGTTGTCCCACCACAAGCCGGTGTCGCGAAGGTAGTTCGGTCTGTGCCAGCGCTGTGACAAGAACATGTCCGGTATTCGCCTGCTGCGGGTACTCCGAATGGGGACGGTGCGGTCGGGCTATCCCAGCGCAGCCCACTCACTCTTGGGTAGGTTGGTGATCCACCAGCCCGCGCCCCAACCCAGGAGGCAACCTCAGCGTGCAGATTCCCACCGCAGAATCGATGACCGGCGACGCGGATACGAGTCCGCAGACGACTCACGACCCCAACGAGACACGACGCGACCCTTCCAAGGGCTACGTGGCGCTACTCGGCTGGGCGCCGAACGCGGTCGACGCGGTGGATAGATTCGATCGCCGCTACGTCGTGGTGGCCCCGGAGTGGGCGGCGGACTACTGCAGGCAGCACAACATCCCGTTTGTCCCGTGGGACTTCGAGCGACTCAACGACCGGTCCATGGAGATCGCCGAGACGCTCAAGGACATGGGCGTCGACGTGGCGATCCCGCTGTTCGAGGAGACCGTCGAGTGGGCGGGCGCCATCAACTCCATGCTCATGGACAACCCGACGCTGTACGGCCAGTCGCTGCTGCTGCGGGACAAGGCGCTGATGAAGCGCCGCGCTCAGCTCGGCGGGATCCGCGTGGGGATCTTCGAGGAGGCCCACGAGCGCGACGACGTGATCCGCTTTCTCAAGCGCGTCAACCAGACGCTACTCAAGCTCGACGGCGACCCCAACGACCCGATCCACCTCAAGGCCTTCGACAAGGCCGGCTGCCTGGGGCACCGCGTCATCCGCACCCCGGACGAGGTCGACACGATCCCCGACGAGGAGTTCCCGGTCCTCATGGAGTCCCACCTCGACGGCTGGGAATTCGCGGTTGAGGCGTGGGTGCACAACGGCAAGATCGTGTTCCTCAACATCTCCGAGTACGTGACACTCGGGTACTCGGTGTTCGTGCCGGCCTCGCCGGAACTCGAGAAGTACCGGCCGGAGATCACGCGGCAGATCGAGAAGCTCATCAAGACCTTCGACATCAAGTTCGGGTTCGTTCACCCGGAGTACTTCGTCACCAGCGACGGCGAGATGTACTTCGGTGAGGTGGCCTACCGTCCGCCGGGGTTCAAGGTCTTCGAGCTGCTCGAGCGCGCCTACGGGTTCAACGCCTACCAGGGCCTGGTGCTCGCGTTCGACCCCAAGACCACAGAGGAGGAGATCACCGCGTTCTTCCCGCGCGAGGTGGTCGACGCCACCGGGCACGCGGGCTGCTTCGGTGTCTACCCGCGGCGACGTGTGGTCTCCACGCTCGAGATCCCGGAGGAGACCGAGGACCACGAGTACTTCGAGTCCCACGAGCTCACCGCACCCGTAGAGGAGACCGTCACCAAGCGGACCGCCTTCGGCACCCACTGGGGGCTGGTCTATTTCTTCGGCGACGACGCCTACGAGATGCGGACCCTCCTGGCACGCCAGGAGGAGCTCGACTTCTACGTGTGACGGGCCATCCGCTCCGACGACGTAGGTACGGTACCGGGGGCGGGCACCCTCGCCCGGAGATCTGGAGAGTGAACCCAAGTGGCTAACGATGAGCCCGACGCGACGCGAGTACTCGACAAGCGGGTGGCCTCTCTCGTCGACGCGACAAGGGCCCTCGCCGACGCCGGGGATGTGGGCAAGTCCACGCCGAAGCGGCGCGTGCTCGACGGCCTGCGCCTGGTCCTGCTCCAGGACGGTGGCGCGCGGGCCGTGCAGTCGATGGCACAGGAGCTCGAGTCCGCCGGACTGTACGAGGGGACGGACTGGGCGTCACCGAGCTCACTGGTCCCGGCGCTGAGCACCGGGTCGCTCCGCAGCCCCAACGCCGACACGGCGGTGATGGAGATCGTCAGCGACCTCCGCCTGGTGGCGGTGGCCAAGGGGGAGTACGCGCACCCCGACGTGTCGGAGGAGGAGGCTCTGCAGCACCTCAAGGAGGTCCTGGCCGCCAACGCCTCGCTGCTGTTCACCGCGGCCACCGAGGCGGAGCGGGTGCAGCAGGGCCGGATGGCCAAGGTGACCCGCACGTCGCTGACGCACATCGCCGAGTCGATCGGCTACGACACCGTCCTCGACCAGCTGGTCGAGGAGATCTGGCGGATCCTGCGGCAACGCCCGATCCAGGTCGACCACATCAAGGAGACCATCACCCAGATCGCCGTCGCGCGCCACGACCCCGAGGTGGACACCAGCACCGGCGGGTTCGGCGTCGACCGGCTGATCAGCTGCATCTACGGCACCACCGAGGCGAGCCGGGAAGACCCCGGGGTGGACATCTACCGCTCCCGCCTGGAGTCGATGGACGAGGGGGCCCTGCAGTACGAGGCCGCCGGCTTCGCGCGGTCGATGCACGACACGGGACTGGTCTCGGCGTACCACCCCGTCCTGCTGCGGTTCCTGCGCGAGAAGGGCAGCTTCCTGCTCAGCGAGGCGCTCGGGCTGTCGAGCACCGGCCGGGAGAGCCTGCTGTGCTTCCACGGACTCGTCGATGCGCTGATCGACGCGGCTGTTCACCCCGAGACCGCGCAGTCGGTCTACGGACTGGCGTTGCTGCTCGAGCGGGGGATCCTGTTCCAGCCGGCCGTCGCGCCCGCACTGTGGCGGCTGTTGGCCCTGCCCCTGTCGGACTACGCGAACGAGCGCCTCGCGCTGGCCTACGGCCCGGCCCACCCGGGGAGGATCTGGCTGCTGTCCGGGACGCTGTCCATGCTGGGCCAGCCGCTGGGCGTGGGGCAGGGCGACAACCCCACCTGCCAGTCCGCCCGCGCGCTGTCCATGTGGGCGTACAACGACCCCGACTACCTGCTGCAGACCATCGCCTGGGCGGCGCGGGACAACGAGGTGGTCATGCACTTCGAGGGCCGCCCACTGTCCTCCCGCGGCCTCGATGCGGGCCTTGCGGAGACGCTCCCCCTCGACCTGGACCCGGTCTCCCTGCTCGTCGTGCCGCACCTGGACCGGATCTACGCCGAGATGGGCCGGCTCTGCGCCGACCGCGAAGGCGACCCCCACCGCTGGGTCAACCCCGAGTTCCACGGCTGGTGGGCCGCGCGGGGATTCCGCATCAACGTGGACGTGGAGTCCGGCCGGCTGACCGGGCTCGAGGACTTCCTGCGGCACTTCTACGGCAGCTACCACCCGTTCCACAACGGCAACCAGCCGCTGATCCACCCTCAGCCCGCCGGCGTGGCCGTGACCGACAGCTCCGCGCGGTTCGTGGGCTGGCACGCCATCACGATCCTGCGGGTTGCGCTGGATCCGGACGAGACCATGCGCGTCTACTTCTTCAACCCCAACAACGACAGCGGCCAGGACTGGGGCAACGGCGTGGTGGTGAGCACCGCCGGCAACGGCGAGCGGTTCGGCGAGTCGTCGCTGCCGTTCGAGGAGTTTGCCTCGCGGCTCTACATCTTCCACTTCGACACCCTCGAGCCCGGCGAGACCGGGTCGGTGACGGCGGAGGAGATCGCCAGGGTGACGGACCTAATCCACCACAGCTGGGGCGCGGATCGGCTGCCGGAGATCTGAGCCTGGCTCGGCTCTGACGCGAGCCCCCTGGCGTCGGCCCTCTCTTCGCGAGCCCCCCGCGACGTGTGCGGCGTCTTCAGTCCATTCCGGGCGCGCGAGTCGCGGGAGGGCGTGCACTCGGAATGCGTACTTAAGAGAGGCAGAGGATCTGCGCGGCTGAGGGCGGCTGTGGCCCATCGGTAATGATTAGAGTCAAGCCGAAGGTAAGAGAGCATGTTCCTGCGTCCTAATTTGTGATACGTTTTCGGAGTGAAGGTCGTGATCTACGCCTCCGCGCGCCGACACGGCATCACAGACGCGGAGATCAGGGCCGTCCTCGAGCATCCGATCGTTCGATATCGACTAGCTCCACGCACGGGGCCTCAGGCGAAGTTGCTTCGTATGGTCGGAGACCCGGACGGCGGAGCTCTGATTGAGGTCGTGGTCGACCGGGTGGGCGGAGAGGAGCTACACGTGTTTCACGCGATGCTTCTGACCGCGGCAGTGGCGCGCGAAGTGCTCGAGGCCACCGGAGGGAACCTTGACTTGTCCGACGGCGTCAGCCGTAGTCAGAGGACGCAGCGGGAGAAACGATGAGCGAGACAGGTGATCGTGAAGCGCATTATGCGCGTCTCGCGGACGCCGTAGAGGCTGGCGAGTACGACGTGATCGATTCCCCGGCGGAAGTCCGCCCGGACTACCGTCACGGTCGGCCCCGGCGAGGGGATGCGGTCGAGGAGACCCGTCCGCTCGCTGTTCGACTCACTGAGTCCGATCGGCGCCGTCTGGCCGACTATGCCGACCGGACAGGGCAGCCGATGAGCGCCGTCATCCGAGCGGCCATCGATGAGTACCTCGGTAAGCACCCGGCCGCCTAGCGTGCTGCCGGAGATCTAAACCCGACGCGCCGCCCGCGGCGTACTCCGGCAGGGTGCGCGTCTCCACTTCGCCACGTCGGGCGGTGCCGATCCCGGTCATGCGTCGATTGTGCCCCACCGGCCCGCCCGCTCCAGTAATGGTGGTCACATCAGCAAGCCTGTCGAAGATCCTGCAGTACAGTGCGATGGTTCCCGTGCGCGCCGTCAGGCCTCGCCGGGCTTCCCACTTTGTTTCGCCCCGTAATGCCTAAGGATTCCCGTGACGACTGAGTCATCCGCCGCTGCCTTCTCTCCAGCCCAGCCCGACCCCGCCCTCGGCTCCGCGCCACTGCCCGCCGCCACCAAGCGGCTAATCGCGCTGCTCGTGGCCGCGGCGTTCGTGGTGATCCTCAACGAGACCATCATGTCGGTCGCGATCCCCGAGCTGATGGGGGAGTTCGCCGTCACCGCCGCCACCGCGCAGTGGCTCACCACGGCGTTCATGCTCACCATGGCCGTGGTCATCCCGTTCACCGGGTGGATGCTCATGCGATTGCCGCTGCGGACGGTGTTCATCATCGCCATGACCACCTTCACCCTCGGCACCCTGCTGGCCTCGCTCGCGCCGGTGTTCGTAATCCTGGTCGCCGGCCGGGTGGTGCAGGCCGTGGGCACCGCGATCATGATCCCGCTGCTCATGACCACCGTGCTCAACGTGGTGCCCGCGGACCGTCGCGGCCGCACCATGGGTGTGATCTCCATCGTGATCGCCGTGGCCCCGGCCATCGGCCCCACCGTCGGCGGCCTGGTGCTCGACGTGCTGAGCTGGCGCTGGATGTTCTGGTTCGTCCTGCCCATCGGCGTGCTCGCGCTGGTGGCCGGCGCCACGCTGATCCGCAACGTCACCGCCACCCGCGCGATCCCGCTCGACATCCTCTCCGGCGTGCTCTCGGCCGTCGGCTTCGCGGGCCTGATCTTCGGCCTGAGCTCCTTCGGTGAGGCCGCCAACGACAACGCGCTGGTGTCCCCGTGGGTGCCCGTGCTCGTGGGCGTGGCCGCGCTGTCGGTGTTCGTGTGGCGTCAGCTCGCGCTGAAGGACTACGCGCTTCTCGACGTGCGGGCCTTCACCTTCCGCACCTTCACCGTCAGCCTCTCGCTGATGCTGCTGTCCATGATGGCGCTGTTCGGCACCCTGATCCTGCTGCCGCTGTACATGCAGCAGGTCCTGGGCACCACCACCCTCGAGTCCGGCCTGGCGTTGCTGCCCGGCGGTCTGCTCATGGGTGTGCTCGGGTGGTTCGTGGGTCGGCTCTTCGACCGCATCGGCCCGCGCCCGCTGATCATCCCGGGCTCGATCCTGGCCGCCGCCGGCCTGTGGGGCATGTACGTCTCATTCTCCGCCGAGTCGTCGCTGGCGATCGTGGTGGTGTGGCACATGATCCTCAGCGTGGGCCTGGCGCTGCTGTTCTCGCCGCTGCTCACCTCGGCGCTCGGCTCGCTCCCGCCGCACCTGTACTCGCACGGCTCCGCGCTGCTCAACACGCTGCAGCAGGTCGCCGCGGCCGCCGGCACCGCCCTGTTCATCACGGTGATGACGCTGGGCATCGTGGCCGGGGCCGAGTCCGGTGAGGGTGACGTGGCCGCGCAGATGACCGGCGTCCACAACGCGCTGCTGGTGGGCGCGATCATCTCGCTGATCACCGTGGTGGGCGCGTGGTTCGTCCGCAACACCGCGCAGACCGAGGGGCCTGCGGTGGCGCCGATGGCCGAGGAGCCGGTCGCTTCGTAACCGTCCGGGCACCTCGGCAGCACCAGCCCGGGCGCCCCGGCCGGTCGACACCCTCGGCGGCGTCGAGTGCCCTATCGCGCGAGCACCATGAGCGCACTCCGTGTGCAGCAGGTACGCCGCCCGGTGCAGCGCGACGACCGTCTTGCCCGTCCCCGGGCCGCCGTCCACCACGAGTGCGCCCGAGGAGTCGGCGCGGATGATCGCGTCCTGGTCGGCCTGGATGGTGGCCAGCACGTCGTGCATCCGGCCGGTCCTCACCCGGCCGAGGCTCGCGACGAACGCCGATTGGTCGTCCGGGGCGGTGCGGGTGCCCACCTCGTCGTCGTCGTCAAGAACCTCGTCCCAGTAGTCGACGACGCGCCCGCCCGACCACCTGTACCTCCGCCGGTAC
>NZ_JAALED010000468.1:11351-16049 GCF_014145155.1 Dietzia sp. B19
CCACGCCCATCGGCCGGGGGAGCGTCGCGGCGAAGAACGGCTCGGCGGCCGGCGAGCGCCAGTCCACCAGCAGGGGGGTGCCGGTCGGGTCGATCAGCCCGATGCGGCCCACGTAGACCGGATCGGCGCCCCCGGTGAAGGCGACGTGCCCGATGCACAGGTCCAACCCGAAGGGCCGCAGGGTGGTGAGTTCGGCGACGAGGCGGCGGATGTCCGCATCGCGGTCGATGGTCTGGGCGCCGGTACCGGCCGGGTCGCGGCGACGGGCGCCCAGGCGGGCCGACAGGTCGGCGACCCGCTGCGCGAGGCAGTCCGCGATCGCCGAGAACTGCTGTTCGTCGGCGGCGATCAGGGCCGGATCGGCCTTGCTCCGAAGGTGGTCGGGGAGAGCGAAAATGCTGGTCGGCAGGGGTGGCATCGCGCTAGTGTGCGCCCCCACCGGGGTCTTGCGGCAAGACCCCCACCAGCTATATCTTGAAAGGGGAACAGGGAACGTCGGCCCGACCCGAGGCTCCCGCCCTCGCGCCACAGTGACCCACGTCATATCCTCAGAGCGTGAAGGTTGATCTGACGGTCCTGGCCATCCCCGGTTTCATCGCGGCGATGGCGGCCGAATACGCATGGCAGTCCCGCAATCCGGCGGAAGGGGAGCGGGCCGGCGACTACGAGTTCGCCGACACCATGGCCAGCCTGTCGATGGGCGTGGGCAGTCTGGTGGCTCCGTACGTGGCGGACACGCTGCTCGCCCCCGTCACCCCGCGCACCGGCCGGTACGCCAAGGCGCTGATGGGCCTGTCCCTCGCGGCGGCGGCCGCAGCGACGGTGGGAGACGTGGTGCGGCGCACCCGGGCCACCGGTCTGCTCAGGGCGGGCGCGTTGCCGTCGAGGGTGTCGTCATCCCTTTCGAGTCGAGCACCCCTATCGAGCCAAACGTCCCTGTCAGGCCGGGCGATGGGGAACGACGACGACGAGGTCCTCACCTCCGACCCGGATCCCGTCCCCGGGGCCGCCCAGGTGCTGCCCGCGCTGCGACGCATCACCGGAGGGTCGGCGGTGACGTCGCTCGCCTCGGCGGTGGTGACGGTCTCGACGTTGTGGAGTGCGGAGACGGCCGGCAAGAAGCTCTTCCGACTCTCCCCGTTGGATCTGGGCACGGGGCCGCTCGCCTACGCGGTGGCGATCCTGGGGTGGGACTTCATCTACTACTGGAACCACCGCTTCGATCACGAGAGCCGCTGGCTGTGGGCCATGCACGTGGTGCACCACTCCAGCGAGCGCTACAACCTCTCCACCGCCCTGCGCCAGCCGGTCGCCGAGGCGTTGACGATCTACGTGCCGTACGGGCTGCTCTCGCTGCTGGGGGTGCGGCCGGCGCTCGTGCAGGACGCCCGCGCGATCAACCTGATCTACCAGTTCTGGGTCCACACCGAGGTGATCCGGTCGATCGGGCCGTTCGAGCGGGTGTTCAACTCGCCCGCCCACCACCGCGTGCACCACGGCAGCAACCGCGAGTACCTGGACCGGAATCACGGCAGCATCCTCATCCTGTGGGACCGCCTGTTCGGCACCTTCGAGCCCGAGGGGCAGAAGGTCGTCTACGGGCTGACCACCAACATCGATACGTTCAACCCGGCGCGGATCGCCTCTCACGAGTGGATCGCGATCGCCCGAGACGTGTTCCGATCCGAGACCTGGAAGGACCGGGTCGGCTACCTGGTGCGCGGGCCGGGGTGGGCCGGGGCGCGGCGGGCGTGACGCCGCTGACCTGGGGTGCCCTGCACGGACGGTCCAGGGCATCGCAGGTCAGCGAGCGGTCAGCCTAGCCCGCCACCAGGAACCAGGTTCCCAGTGCGCCCAAGGGTCACTGCCCGGTGATGACGACCCGGTTCCCGTCCGGATCGCTCAGCAGGAGGATCCGTGCGCTGCCACCCGGGACCGGGCCATCGTGGGCGATGCCGCTCGCGGTCAGCCGGGCCGCGGCGGCGTCGAGGTCGGTCTCGTCGAGGACGACGGTCGAGTGGCCTGCGCGCTCGGGCTCGGACCACACCTGTAGTCCGAAGGTGTCGCCCGGGTGCCATTCGATGAGGCCGGGCATGGGCCGCAGGTCGGGGGCGCGATCGAACAACAGGGAGTACCACTGCTCGGCGCGGGCGATATCGCTGACAGTGCACTGGGCGAGGATGCGACGGATCATAAGGCGCTCTTCCGACGGTGGAGTGCGCTCACCGTAACAGCTCGCGTCCCGTGCCAGCGTGAAGGCCGCCGCAGCGTAACGGGTCACCGGTAGGGTTCGATTTCGCGTGTAAGGCACCGCACCCGCACTGGTAAGGAGCGACATCGTGTTTCCCTCTGGCTCGATCGAGAATCCGCTGCGCTATCTCTTCGGCCCCGGGCCGGGTGAGGCGTCCTGTCTGGCCCTGACGCCCGAGTGCATGGGCCTGCTGCCGTATCTCGCCGCCCGGTTCGGCATGGGCTCCTGACGCACTGCGTCACGAGCGCGTCGCCCCGCCCGGCGACAACTAGAACCTGTTCTTGACACCCGTCAACCCCCGCGTATTCTCCTCAGGGTGACCACCCTCACCTCCTTCCCTCGTCTCCTGTCGCCCGGGCGTATCGGCCCCATGTCCACGGCCAACCGCATCGTCCTGCCGGCCATGGACATGAACGTCTCGGAGGACGGTGAGATCGAACAGCGGGAGATCGACCACTACGTCGCCCGCGCCGCCGGCGGTGCCGGGCTGATCATCACCGGCGCGTGCGCGGTCGCCTTCCCGCACGGCGCGGCGTCAATGAAGGAACCGGGGCTCTCGGACGACAGGTTCCTCCCCGGGCTCACGGCCCTGGCGGACGCCGTCCACGCCGCGGGGTCGAAATTGTGTGTGCAGTCCACGCATCACGGCAAGGTCGCGCGGGTGGACATCGCGAACGACCGGCCGGTGATCGCCCCCAGCGCGCCCGATTACGACTACGACTACTCCGCGTTGGCCGACAGCACCCCCGACGAGCTCGGCAGGATGGGCGCCGCCACCGGTGGCAAGAAGACGGTCTACCGGGAAATGACCGGCGAGGACATCGCCTGGCTCGTCTCCACCTGGGCCGATGCCGCCGACCGCATCGCCCGGTCCGGAGCGGACGCGATCGAGATCCACGTGGCGCACGGCTACATCCTCGGGGTGTTCCTCAACCGCCGCGACAACCAGCGCACCGATTCCTACGGCGGGTCGCTGACCAACCGGGCGCGACTCGCGTGCGAGGTCATCGCCGCGGTCAAGGAGCGGGTGGGGGACACGCTCGCGGTGTTGGTGCGGGTGTCCGGTGAGGAGTACGGCCAGGACGGCGGGTTGACGCTCGAGGAGGCCATCGAGGCCTCACGCATGTTCGAGCGCGCGGGCGCCGACGCCATCCATGTGACCGGGTGGGGCCGCAACCCCTTCGACAACTTCACCGACGGCCCCCTGCCGGACACCGTCGGCGCGTACCTGGACAACGCGGCTGCCATCAGGCAGGCCGTGTCGGTGCCGGTGATCGCGGTGGGCCGCATGCTGCCGGAGGTCGCGGAGAAGGCGATCGACGACGACAAGGTGGACTTCGCCGCCATGGGCCGGCAGTTGCTCGCCGATCCGGAGCTGCCCAACAAATTGGCCGCCGGCACACCCGAGCTGGTGCGACCGTGCATCAACTGCTACTTGTGCGTGGCCGAGAACTTCTTCGACGACACCCCCTTCTGCGCGGTCAATCCGGCGTTGGGCAACGAGACGCTGCTGCCGCTGACTCCGGCGCCGGCCCGAACCCACGTCGTGGTGGTGGGCGCGGGTCCGGCCGGGCTGGAGGCCGCCCGCGTGTTGGCCGAACGCGGTCACCGCGTGACGGTGGTGGACAAGTCCGACCGGCTCGGCGGCACGATGTGGTTCTCCAGCCTCACGACTCCGGACAACGAGCCGCTCATCCGCTGGTTCGCCGCCGAGATCGATCGCCTGGGCATCGACGTCCGGCTGAACACCGAGGCGACGCTGGACTCCCTCCGTTCCCTGCAGCCCGACTGGGTGGTGGTGGCCACCGGGGCCGTGCGGCCCGCGCCGCAGATCCCCGGCGGGGACCTGCCGCACGTGCACACCGGCGACTCGCTGCGGGCCACCATGCTGGGCACGGCCACCGCCGACGAGGCCGGGCTGGCGCTGCGGGTGATCGGGAGGCTCGGCCGCCTGTCGGGCATCACCAAGCGACCAGCGTGGATTCGTTGCCTGACCAGGATCGCGCTCCCGATGGGCAAGGACGTGGTGGTGATCGGCGGTTCGCTGGTCGGACTGGAACTGGCCGAGTTCTTGGCCGAGCGCGGTCGGCGCGTGACCCTGCTGCACGACGGTCAGCAGCTCGGACTGCCCCTGGCCATGCCGCGCCGGTGGACCGCCGTCCGCCACGCGCGCGAGCACGGGGTGGCGATCCACCGCCGGGTCACCGTCACCCGGATCACCGAGTCCGACGTGCAGTGGACCGACCGCAAGGGCAACGCCGCCTCGGCTCCGGCCGACATGGTGATCTATGCCGACGGCACCACTGCCTCCGCGCCCCTGGCCGACCAGCTGCGCGAGGCCGGCGTCGAGGTGGAGGTGATCGGCGACGCCGGAGAGGTGGGCTACATCCACGGCGCGATCCACTCGGCGTGGAAGGTCGCCACGGTCGGGTGAGCACGGTCGGGTG
>NZ_JAALED010000469.1:0-1320 GCF_014145155.1 Dietzia sp. B19
CCACCAGCTCCGCGCGGTCGCGGACCTGCAGGAACACCTCGGGACGGTCCGCCGCGGCCAGGCGCGCCAGCACGTCGTCGACCCTCGCCGCAGCGGTGTCCCGCAGCCCGGCTGATGTCACGGTGCCGCTCATGCGCTCAGCTCCCCACTGGCGGCCCAGCGCGAGAACTCCTCGGCGCGGGCGTGCTCCATCCGGCGTCGGGCGGAGGCGATCGACTCGGCCTCCCGCTCGCAGAACGCGGTGTGCTCGGCGAGGGAGAACGTGTCGTCGGTGATGTCGACGATCCCCCGCCCGGCGGCGGTGTCGGCCCGCAGATCGGCCAACTCCTCGGAGGTGACGGGGTACCAGGAGATGCGGTCGAAGTGCCGCAGTAGCCACGGGTGCTCGGCGTCGAAGCCCGGGGCCGGTTCGGGGTGCCGGTGGTTCCACACCTGGGTCGTGCGGCCCACGAACTGGTAGCCACCCGGCCCCTCCATCCCGTAGATGCACAGGTACGCGCCGCCGATCCCGACCGAGTTCTCCGCGGTCCACGTCCGCGCGGGGTTGTACTTGGTCGTCACCAGGCGGTGGCGTGGGTCCAGCGGCGTGGCCACCGGTGCCCCGAGGTAGACGTCCCCGAGCCCCAGCACCATGTACTCGGCGTCGAAGACGGTGCGGTAGACGTCGTCGGCGGTCTCCAGACCGTTCATGCGGCGGATGAACTCGATGTTCCACGGGCACCACGGGGCGTCGTCGCGCACGCCGTACATGTACCTCTCGATGGCCTCCTTGGTGGCGGGGTCGTCCCAGCTCAGCGGCAGTCGGACGCGTCTGCTCGACACCGCCAGGTCCTCGGCGGCGGGCAACGCCGCCTCGGCCTCGCGGAGGGCGGTCAGGGTGGCGCCGATCGTGCTGCGGCCGGGCGTGATCTTGACCTGCAGCGACCGGATACCGGGCGTGAGGTCCTGCTGGCCGGGGACGGGGTTCGCCCGGAGGTGCAGGTAGAGGGCGTGGGCGCGGGCGCGCAGTTCGAGGTCGAGCTCCATGCGGCCGTACTCGACCAGCACGTTGTCGTCACCACCCCGGCGGTAGGTCACCTCGGTCACGCCGTCGGCGGTGTGGCCGCGGCCGAGCACGCCGTCGTCGCGGTCACCACCGTCGCCGAGGACGTACGGGCGGCCGGCCCCCCTCGCCCCCGAGATCCCGGCGCGGTCACCGACCGCATCGACCCTGACGCGGACGAACCGGACGGTGTCGCCGGGCGCGAGCTGCCCGAGCTTCCACCGGTCGCCGCTGACCACGGTGACGGGGCAGACGAAGCCCCCCAGGCTCGGGCCGTC
>NZ_JAALED010000469.1:1530-5699 GCF_014145155.1 Dietzia sp. B19
CGGTGTAGCTGGCCGCGTAGAGCTCGTCCATCCCCGCGCGGGTGAGGAACTCCGGAGCGCCGTGCGGCCCCTCGGCCACGGCGATGTGCCAGTGGTGCCCGATGGCCGGGACCTCGTCGGCGAGGATCCGGCGCGGCACGCCCGGCCCGGGTTCACCGACGGCGAGGGCGTCCCCCGCCGCCAGGTTGCGTCCCTCGTGCCCCCCGAACCGTCCGAGGGTGAAGGTCGACGACGACCCGAGGTACTGCTCCACCTCGATCCCGCCCCCGACCGCCACGTACACGCGCATGCCCGGCCCGTCGAGCACCGGGACGTCGAGCACGGATCCCGCCTCCAGGTGGACCGGCTTCCACTGGGCCACCGGGCGGCCGTCCACCGTCGGCCGCACGTGCGCCCCGCCCACGCAGACCGTGACCGGGGCGTCCGGTCGGATCGACAGTCCACCCCGAGTGCACTCCAGACCGGCGGCGCCCTCCGGGTTGCCCACGGCGATGTTGACCAGGCGGAGCGAGTAGTCGTCCATCGCCCCGGACGGCGGGACGCCCACGCCCCAGTACCCGATGCGGCCGGGCCAGTCCTGGACGGTGGTGATGCGTCCCGGGTTGAGGATCTCAAGGCGGGTCATGGCGGCTTCTCCTGTGGTGGCGTGTGCGCGGGTGGTGGTTGCGCGGGGTGGGGGGCGCCGGGCTCAGGCGGTGACGATCATCCGCACCGGCGTCGGGTCGAAGCCGTTGCACGGGTTGTTGATCTGCGGGCAGTTGGAGACCAGGACGATCACGTCACGGTCGGCGCGCACCGCCAGGCGCTTGCCGGGCGCGGAGAGCCCGTCGACGATGCCGAGGGTGCCGTCGGCGTCCACGGGCACGTTCATGAAGAAGTTGACGTTGGGGACCAGATCCCGTTTGCCCAGTCCGTGCCGGGCGCCCTCCCGGAGGAAGTTCTCCACGCAGGCGTGCTGATGCCGGGTGTGGTGGCCGTACCGCAGGGTGTTGGACTCCTGCGAGCACGCTCCCCCGAGGGTGTCGTGGTTGCCCACCTCGTCGGCCGTGATCGTCACGAGGGGCTCGCCGGCGTCGTCGCGCAGGACACTCCCCTCGGTCAGGAAGATCGATCCCTGGGCGGCGACGGTCGCCGGGGCGCTGTAGCGACGGGTGGGGTCGTGCGCGTCGTAGAACAGGGTGTCGACGGCCTGGTTGCCCTCGAGGTCCACGATGGTCAGGGTCTGGCCCGCGTGCAGGACGTGGGACCAGGCGGCTCTGGCGGCGACGGTCTCGTCGGCGACAACGGCCCCGTCCGTGAGAGCGAGGTCTGCGGCGGGAAGGTCTGCGGCGGCGCCGGTCCAGGGGTCTGTGGTCGGAGGCTCGGTGGTGACGGTCGTCGGTGTCATGGCGGATTCTCCTCAGGCGATCGGGGTGGAGGCGCGGTGGGCGGCCTCGGAGTTGGCGACGGCACGGCGGTACTCGAGGTCCTCCCCGACGCCGGGGAGGGCTCCCTCGCGGAGTGCGTCGAGGTCCTGCGGAGCGCTCCACGCCAGGAACTCCACGGTCCCGGCGTGGTACCGCTCCGACGGATCGAGCGGATGGTCGGCGACCGCGACGGCCACCACGACGGGCAGGTGCAGGACCAGGTCGACGGTCGCCCCCGCCCCGGCGTTCCCGGTGGAGACGAGCGCCCCGTCGTCGTCGACGCGGACGCCGTGGAAGAACGACACGGTGTGGGGGAGATCCCGCTCACCCAGTCCGTGTTTGAGGGCGGCCAGCAGCAACAACTCCCGTCCGGCCGGTGACCCGGATTCCGGCGCCCCGGCCCCGTAGCGGGCGACGTTGCCGGCCAGGGTCGAGGCACCGCACAGCGCGTCGTGGTGGCCGGAGGTGTCCGCGACGATCGTCGCGAGTACGCGCCCCTGGTCGGAGAGCAGCGGATGGCCGGTGCCGAGGTAGGCCTGCCACGGGACCTTGACCGTGTCCGCGGTGTTGAGGCGTTCCCAGGGGGCGTCGGCGCGCCACATCATGAGCGAGGCGCAGGCCGTGCCGTCCCGGTCGGTCAGTCGGATGCGCGTGCCCCGCGCCAGGGTGACCGCGGTGTAGCGACCCCCGGGGACGGACTCCGCCCACGTCAGGCGGTCGGCCGGCACGTCTGTCGGCGGGTGGGGCCAGTCGGTGGCGGGGACGACCGGCATGGAGTCGGTGATCGCGCCGGCCTGGGCGCGGGCGTGGTCGCGGGCAACCGAGGTGGTGGACGTGCTCGCGGTGGTGCCGGGTGTCGTGATGCCGGGTTCGGTGGTGCTGGTCATCTCAGGTCACTCTCCGATCTTGACGGGCTTGGGATGGGTCTTGCCGCGGGGGAAGCACAAGATGCCGAGCCCCACCACGGCGAGGACGGTCAGGACGCCGGCCCATCGCATCCACGGGGTCTCGCCCGAGGGGTCGAAGATCTCGGCCCGCGGCCAGGCGAGGTTGACCGTCATGAGCAGTCCGTACCCCACGGCCATGACGTTCACGGGGATCCCCCAGCGGCCCAGCGAGAACAGCGGCTTGCCCTCGGCGTCGGTGAGCCGGGGGCCGTTGGGCCACCCCTTGAGCCGACGCAGGAGCAGCGGCGCGGTCACGCAGAGGTAGGCGAGGTAGATGAGGATGATGCACACCGAGGCGAGGGTGGCGAAGATGGCGGCGTTGCCCATGTTGACCAGCAGGATCGCGATGCATGACAGACCGATGAGCACGGCCGGGGCGATCGGGGTGCCGGTGCGGGGGTTGACGCGGGACAGGGTCGCGGAGAAGGGCAGGCGCCCGTCGCGGGCCATCGAGAACATCAACCGGGTGGCCGCGGTCTGGATGGCGAGGGTGCAGATGAAGATGGCCACCACGACCACCACGAGGAGCACCTTGCCCCAGAAGTTCCCGAGCACGGAGTTGAGGACGTACGGCAGGCCCTCGGTGGCCAGCCGGCCGTCGGTGAGGCTGGGCGCGGCCATGAGCGCGGCGAGGATCATGAGCCCACCGCCGAACGCCGAGACGGTCAGTGCCATCCGGATGGTGCGGGGGGCGACCCGGCGCGGGTTGACGGTCTCCTCGGCGAGCTCGCCGGCCGAGCCGAATCCCACCATCACGTAGGCGGCCATGAGTCCGGAGACGACCCAGGCCCAGATGTATCCGGGCTGATCCCCCATGCCGGCGGTGTCGAAGACGACCTGCGGCCCGCGGACGGCGTGCGTCAGCAGCGCGAGGATCACCGCAACGACGCCGACGATCTCGCAGGTCACACCGATGTTGTTGACGTAGGCCATCCACCTGATGCCGAGCGAGTTGATCGTGGTGGTGATGACGAGGAGCACCGATCCGAGCAGGACCGCGTTCGCCGCTCCGGAGGGCGAGGTGAGGGCCGGGTCGTCGCCGACGAACTGGAAGCCGGACCAGATGCTGGGCAGCACGACCTGCAGCGCGATGGCCGCGGCCGAGGCGGTGACGATCTGGGCGAGGATCATGAACCAGCCGCCGAACCACCCGACGACCTCGCCGCCCATCCGCCGGGACCACTGGTAGATCGCTCCCGAGATGGGGTACCGGGCCGCGAGCTCCGCGAAGCACAACGCGACCAGGAACTGGCCGGCGAACACGATCGGCCAGGTCCAGAAGAAGGCCGGGCCGCCGAACCCGTACCCGAGGCCGAACAGCTGGAAGATGGTCGTGAGGATCGAGACGAACGAGAACCCGGCGGCGAACGAGGCGAACGTGCCGAGGCTGCGGTGGAGTTGTTGGTCGTAGCCGAGATCGGCGAGGTCGTCGTGATCACCCCGACGTTCGGGGGCCGGGGTGGTGAGTCCGGAGGGGTCACTCATGTCCGGCACTCCTCTCGGGGCGGGGGTCTGTGAACCCGGGTGGCGTCAGGAGCAGTTCCTGTCTGCCGATAGTTTTCCCACCGCGTGTGACCCTCGGGTTGCCTGATGTTTCGATCCGATTAACACGCCCTCACGCCGTTGCTCCCCGCTCGCCGGGCCGCCCGACCGCGTGGTCGAATGCCCTCATGGCGCCTTCCCGTGATCCCCACGACGAGCGCGCGCGGGCCTGGTCCGACGGGCTGCGGCGTGAGCTGGCGGCGCGTCTCGGACCGGCGGTGGCACACGCGGTGTGGGTCACCGGATCGGTGGGCCGGGGGGAGGCCGTCCCGGG
>NZ_JAALED010000470.1:0-1920 GCF_014145155.1 Dietzia sp. B19
CTGAGGGACCTGCAGGCGGCGGCCACGGATCGGACGGCGTCACCGACCTGGGTCGAACTCCTCGGCAAGCCCATGACCGCAGGCCGGGGAGGACGCGCCGCCGCCTGGGGGGACAAGGCCACCGTCGACGCCATCAAAGAGGAGATCAGGCGACTGCCCTCGATCTGCACCGAGGTCCTGTCCGCCCACTGGCGCCCACGCATCGCGATCATCCTGGACGCCCTCATCCCGGTCATCCGCAGACATGCCGACGACCGTCGCAGGCACGGCACGTTGCAGTTCCACGACCAGCTCGTGCTCGCCCGCGAGTTGCTGCAGGACCGGGACGTCCGGGGCCGGGTCAGGGCCCGGTACACCCGGATCCTCATCGACGAGTTCCAGGACACCGACCCCATCCAGCTCGACCTCGCCACGCTCCTCACCGCCGAGGAACAGACGGACGGCACCGGGTCGGTATCAGTGTCAGGGACCGGCAGGCTCTTCACCGTCGGTGACCCCAAACAGTCCGTCTACCGTTTCCGGCGGGCCGACATCTCCACCTACCTGCGAGCGCAGCGCGGGGACGGAGTCGAGGTCGAACGCCTGAGCACCAACTTCCGGTGTTCGCGGGCGGTGCTCGACTGGGTCAACGAGGTGTTCTCGGAAGTACTCCTCGCCGCGGAGGGAGTGCAGCCCGACTACCGGGAACTGGAACCGGGTCCCGACCGGCCTCCGTTCGACCCCGCGCACGGCCCCCGCCCGTTCGTGTTCCGCACCGAGGACGTCCCCGAGCTTCCCGATCACTGTCCGCCGGACGCGAACGATGATGCACGACGCCACTGGACCGAGGCCTCCGATGTGGCCCGCGTGATCGCGACCGCCGTCCGCGAGCAGTGGACACACGAGTCCAGGGACGGCGGTCACACCCCGCTCCGCCTCGGGGACATCGCGATCCTGTTGCCCTCGCGGAGTTCGCTGCCCATGATCGAGAAGTGCCTCGACCACGCCGGGATCGATTTCCGGACCGAGGCGTCGTCCATCGTCTACGGCACCCCGGAGATCCGCGACCTCCTCCTCTCCGTGCGGGCCGTGGCCAACAGCGCCGACGAGGCCTCGCTCGTCGGTGCGCTCCGTTCCCCGCTGTTCGGCTGCGGCGACGACGACCTGCTCCGCTGGCGCGCCGCCGGTGGGGCGTGGGCCCCCGGTGCCCCGGCACCCGACCACCTCGAGGACTCCCCCGTCGCCGCGGGGATCGACTACCTCTCCGACCTGTCCCGGCGGAGCCGCCGGCCGGGCGAGATCCTGGAGAAGCTCGTCCACGACCGCATGGTCTTCGAGTCGGTCGCCGAGTCCCCCCGCCGCCGCGACCTGTGGCGGCGCATCCGCTTCGTCATCGAGCACGCCTGGCAGTGGGAGGAGTCCGCCGCCGACCCCGCCCGCGCCGACCTGCGGGAGTACGCGGACTGGGCGCTGGCCCTCACCGCCGAGGACGCCCGCGTCCCCGAGGCGGTGATCCCCGAGATCGGTGTCGACGCGGTGCGGATCACCACCATCCATGCCGCCAAGGGCCTCGAGTACCCCATGGTCGTCCTGGCCGGGATGAGCCGCGGCTGGCCCGGGGACCGCGACAGGCTCCTGTGGACGGACGACGATCCCCCGCGCCCCGTGGCCTCCTTCTCCACGCAGGTCCGTGATCCCGGATTCGCGCGGGCCGCAGAGCGAGAGGCCGAGCACTCCAGGGCAGAGCGGATCCGGCTCCTGTACGTCGCCACCACGCGGGCCGAGAGCCGGCTCGCCGTCTCCGGTCACGGATATGTCCTGAAAAAGCAGAAGAACCCGGAGCCCAAGAAGCTGTGGGGTTCCCTCCTCGGTTCGGTGATGGTGGAGCCCGACGCGCCGGCGCTCGTCCCCTACGGCGAGGGACTGCTCGAGCCGGCCGCC
>NZ_JAALED010000048.1:0-7535 GCF_014145155.1 Dietzia sp. B19
CCGGCCGTGGCTCGACTCCCGGGGGGTGTGCACCACCGCCGGGCTCGCCCACGTCCCCGACGGCAGCCGGGTGGAGGTCGCCGGTGCGGTCACCCACCGGCAGCGGCCCGCCACCGCCGAGGGGGTGACCTTCCTCAGCCTCGAGGACGAGACGGGCATGACCAACGTCGTGTGCTCGGTGGGACTGTGGGCGCGCTACCGCCCGATCGTCTCCTCCGCCCCGGCGCTCATCGTCCGCGGCACCGTGGAGAACCGCTCGGGCGCGGTGAGCGTCGTGGCGGACAAGATCGAACGCCTCCACCTGGGGATGGCTATCGGCCGCAGCCGCGACTTCCGGTGACCGGTCACGTCCTGGTGACCGGTCACGTCCTGATGACCGGTCACTCCCCGGCGATCAGTTGGGTCTTCTGGTCGAACTGGGGTGCCCACTTCTCGGCCCCGGCCAGGTCCGGATTCAGGCCGGGGCCGGGTTCAGAGGCTGGCTCAGACGTAGCGGAAGTCTTCCCCGCGAGCCCACTGCACCAGCCTGTCGGCGGTGTCCCGGCGCGACGGCGGGTGGTAGCCGAACACCTGGACGGCCTCGAAGGCGTAGGCGAGTTCCGGGTCCTGCATGTAGGCGAACCCCCCGACAGCCTCGCGGACCATCGACTGCACCCTGACCAGAGCCTCGCGCATCGACCACCGGACCAGCGCGAGACGAGCCGAGACGTCGCCACCGCGAGCACCCTCGTCGAACTCGCGAGCCACCGCGTGCAGAGCGGTCCGCATGGTCTCGACCTCGGCGAGCGCCGAGGAGAACAGCTTCGGGTCGAGTCGGTCGCGATCGGTGAGCCGCTCGACCATACGCGTGGCCACCCCGAGATAGCAGGCGCTGATGAGCAGCCCGAACCACAGGTAGCCGGTCATCTCGTGCACATCGTCGGGATCGCTCTCGGAGGTCAGGAAGGCCATGTCGGACTCGACCCGGACGTCGTCGAGGATGAGCGCGTCGCTCTCGGCCGCCGCGAGGACGGGGCTCTTCCAGAACTCCTCCCGACGCAACCCCTCGGCACCGTCGAAGACCAGGACGACGGCCCGCTCGGACTCGTCCACGAGGGCGCTCGCCACCAGGAGACTCATGGACCTCGACAGGCTGCAGGGGGCCTTGCGGCCGGAGAGGAGATAGTCGTCACCGTCCCGTCGGGCGGTCATGGTCGGGCGGAACACCGATCCCCCGGGGGAACCCTCGGAGAAGCCGGAGGCCATCACGGTGCCGCCCTCGACCAGCGCCCTGATGAGGTCGCGCTCATCCTGCGAGGCGTCTTCGGCGGCCTCGAAGAGGGTCGCGCACGACAGGTGGTGCATCGTGGTCGCGGCCGCGAGGGAGGGGGCGACCGCGCCGATGGCGGTCTGGAACCGCACCGCGTCGACCGCGCTCGCGCCCGCACCGCCCAGCGCGGTGGGGACGATGAGACTGGTCCCGCCGGTGTCGGACCAGTCGGCCACGGCGGTGCTCTGGGCGCCCTCGTTGGCGAGGAGGCCGTGGCCGTACAGGCGTTCTCGCAGCCCGGGGGCGTAGGAGTCGAGGGTCTGGTTCTCGGAGGTGAGGAGCATGGGGTCCTTTCGGTTCACGGTCGGGTGGGTGCGGGCTCGGGCCCGGATCAGCCGGCGAGCATCAGGCGGGCGGCCTCGGTGCAGTCGTACCGCGGCGTCCAGCCGGTGGCGTCCCTGAGTCGTCGTGACGTGGTGACCGGTTCTCCGCAGGTCACCCAGTGGGAGGAATAGGGCAGCAGTCGTAGCCGGAACCCGAGGTCGGCCAGGCGTCGGGCGGCGCTCAGCGGCACGGGGACGCAGACCGAGCGGTTGAGTCGGCACAGCTGGGAGACGGTGAGGGCGCCCTCGGGACCGAGGTTGAACTCGCCGTCCACGCCGGCGAGCAGCACCCGCAGGTACGCGTCGACGAGGTCGTCCTGGTGCAGGAACTGGAAGTAGGACTTCCCGGGGCTCGGGTGCAGGACGACGCGCGACCGCATGGTCTCCAACCCGGAGTTCGACATGTCGGGCCCCACCACGTAGGTCGGGCGCAGGACCGCCGTCGCCATGCGGCCGTCGGAGCCTCGTCGCCACCGGCGCACGTCCTCCTCCACGAGTGCCTTGTGGTGGAAGTAGTAGTGCTCCTCGCCGGCGCCGATCGGTGCGGTCTCGTCGATGATCTCGGGGCCGCCGCGGGGGCCGTAGGCGTTGATGCTCGAGGTCATCACGCACACCCGGGCGCCGGCGGAATCGGCGGCCCGCAGGACCCGTCGCGAGCCGTCGACGTTGACGACCCGCGCCGACTCCTTGTCGCGCGGCTCCTCGACCATGAAGGCGCAGTGGATCACCGCGTCGGCGCCCGCGAAGACCTCGTCGAGGTCGTCTGAGGCGATGTCGACGGTCCGCCGTTCGATCTTCGGGTCCCGCACCCGCAACGGCGACCGCGCCAGGGCGACCACGTGATCGACCTCCTCGCGGAGGATCAGACCGCGCAGGAGCGCGGTACCGAAATCACCGGACGCCCCGGTCAGGACCACCCTCATAGGGCGGAGAGCTCCCGGGTGACGGCGAGGATGTCGGCGATCGCCCTGGCGGCCTCGACCAGCTGCTCCTCCGTGTGGTCCGCCGTCACGCACAGACGGAGGATCGCACCGGTCGCCGGGACCGCCGGATGGACCGCGACACCGGTGTAGACGCCTCGCTCGAGCAACAGGTTCCACACGTGGACCGCGCGGAGGTCGTCGCCGACGGGAACGGGGACGATGGGCGACCACTCGTCCCCGGTGAGGCCGGAGGTGCAGTCGATCCCCTTGTTTCCCAACTCGGCGCGCAGAAGGATCGAGTTCTGGCGCACCGCCTCGGTGCGCGCCGCACCCTCGTCGGTCCGCATCAGCCGGATCGAGGCGAGGGATGACGCGGTCGCGGCGGGGACCGAGGACGTGCTGAAGATCATCGGCCGCGCCGTGACCCTGAGCCCGGTCACGAGGTCGGAGCTGCCGGTGATGAAACCCCCGCACGAGGCCGAACACTTGGAGAACGACGCCATGGTCACGTCCACGGCGTCGACCGTCCCGGTCTTCTCGACCCAGCCCCGCCTGGTCGGGCCGTACAGGCCCATGGCGTGGGCCTCGTCGACCATGAGCGCGGCCCCGAACGACCGGGCGAGCTCCGCGACGCCGGACAGGGGCGCCAGGCTTCCCTCCATCGAGTAGAGGGAATCGACGACGACGAGGATCTGCTCCGGGGAGCCACGGCGGGCCGTGATCAGGGCGTCCTCGAGTGCGCCGAGGTCGTTGTGGCGGAACGGGTGGACGGTGGTCCGCGCCATGCGCAGGCCGTCGCGGAGCGAGGCGTGGGCGAACTCGTCGATGACGACCGCGTCCCGTTCGCCGACGAGTGCGCCGAGAGTGCCGAGATTGGTCTGGTACCCGGTCGAGAAGCACAGCGCGTCCTCGGTACCGAACCAGTCAGCGATCTCCGCTTCCAGCTCCTCGTGCAGTGACATCGTCCCGTTGAGCAGGCGGCTCCCGGTACTCGCCGACCCGAAACGACGGACCGCCTCGGTGGTGGCCTCGATGACCTCGGGGTGGCGGGCCAGGCCGAGGTAGTTGTTGGAGCCGAGCATGATCCGGTCCACGCCCTGGACGGTGCTCGTCGCGCCGGTGCTGGAGTTCATCGTCCGGTAGTAGGGGCTCTGACCCGCATCCTGGAGAGATGAGAACAGTTGGACCCGTTCGTCTCTGGCTAGGCGGTCGATGAGTGGGTGGTTCACGGGAAGTCCTTCCTGTGGGATGTCCCGGTGGTTCGGCCCCTTCCGTGGACCGGATGGGTCGAACGAGTGAATCCTCACCGTCCGGGTCTCCTCACCGTCCGGCCGCTCGTCGCCCATCCGCCTCGGGATCAGGAACGAATGAGGGGACGACTGAATGAGGAGCCCCATGAGTCACAGAGCCGAACCCCGGACGACGCCGCGTGCTCACCGCCGACGGTCGGTCCTGGCGAGAGGGTGGCCGCTCGCCGCGGCGCTGATCCTGGCCGTGTTGGGAGCGCTCTCCGCCGGCGGCGTGGAGGAGTCCCTGACCCCCGGGGGGTTCCGTGCCGACTCCACGCCGTCCGCCGTCGCCGAACGGCGGCTCGACGCGGAGGTCGGGGTGGGCACCCCCGATCTGATCGTCCTGGTCTCGGGAGCGGAGTCCGCCGCAGTGGCCCGCGAGGGCGAGGCGGTGGCGTCCTTCCTGTCGGGTGCCGGGGGAGTGGGTCGCGTGACCGTGTCGCCGGCGCCGGGGGACGGGCCCACGGTGGTGAGCGCGGTGCTGTCCGGCGACGACGCCGAGTCCAGACGCACGCTGGACGAGCTCCGCGAGGCCCTGCCCCCGCCCGGCGAGGGCGTCGAGAGGCAGCTGACCGGCCGGGCCGAGGTGCTGCGTGAGGACGACCTCATCGCCCGGGAGGATCTCACCCGCGCCGAGCTCATCGCCGTCCCGGTCACCCTCGTCCTGCTCGTGCTGTTCTTCGGCTCCGTGGTGGCCGCCGCGGTCCCGGTCGCGATCGGCGTGCTCGCCATGCTCTCGTCGTTCGTCGTCCTGTCCGGCCTGGTGCACGTGATCGACGTGTCCGTGTTCGCCCTCAACCTGGTGATCGGCCTGGCGCTGGGGCTCTCGATCGACTACAGCCTCCTCGTGGTGACCCGGTTCCGCGAGGAACTGGCGAACGGGGCGGACCCACCTGAGGCCGTCGCCCGCACGATGCGTCGGTGCCGGAGGACGATCGTCATCTCGGCGGTGACCGTCGGCCTGTGTCTGGCCGCGCTCACGGCGGTGGACATGCCCTACCTGAGATCCATGGCGATGACCGGTGTCGCGGTCGTGGTGCTGGTCGCCACCCTCACCCTGGTGGTCCTGCCCCCGGTCCTGCGGGTCCTCGGTCGGCGGATCGACGCGTGGTCCGTGCGACGGGTCGACCCGACCCGCCCCGGCCGTTCGGTGACGGCGATGCTCGGGGTCTCGCGCCGGCACCCGGTGGCGGTGGCGCTGGGGGTGTCGGCGCTCCTGTTGATCCTGCTGACGCCCGCGTTCGGCCTCCGGCTGGGCACTCTCGACGACAGGGTCCTGCCGAAGGACGCCCCGTCCAGGGTGGCCGCGGAGCGACTGCGCGACGAGCGTCCGGACCTCGGGTCCGATCCCCTGGTGATCCTCGCGGACGGGGTCGATCCCGGGGTGTTGGCGGAGCGGGTGTCGCGTATCGACGGAGTGACGGCGACGCGGGGACCGGACGAGACCCTGTCCGACGGGCTCGCGGTGGGTCCCGGTGACCCCGACCTGAGGCGGGGCTCCGTCGCGGCGGTGGAGGTGGTGACGGCCCCCGGTCTGTCGCAACCGGAGCAACAAGACCTCGCCGAACGTGTCCGCGAGGTGGTGGCACCCGCCCCGGTGGCGGGAACCTACTCCGACGACGTCGACACCCGCCAGGCGATCAGTGACCGGGCGCTCCCGGTCGCCCTGCTCGTCATGGCGGTGGTCCTGCCCCTGGTCTTCCTGCTGACCGGTGGCGTGCTGGTCACCCTCAAGACGCTGGTCATGGCGGCGCTGAGCCTCACCGCGACCTTCGGCGCGATGGTCCTGGTCTTCCAGGAGGGGTATCTCGCCGACCTGGTGGGCGTGACGGCCACGGGGGTGGTGGACAGTTCCTCGCCCCTACTGATGGCGTGCCTGGCCTTCGGACTGTCGATGGACTACCAGTTGTTCCTGCTCTCCCGGGTCCGCGAGGAGTACGACCGCCACGGCGACACCACCCGGGCCGTGGTCGACGGGGTCTCCCGCACCGCCCCGTGGTGGGGGCGGCGGCGGTGCTCGTGGCGGTGGTGTTCCTCGCCATCGGTACCTCGGGGATCAGCGTGGTCCGGCTGCTCGGGCTCGGATTGGCGCTCGCCGTGCTGGTGGACGCGTTCGTCATCAGGCTGCTGCTCGTCCCGAGTGCGATGCTCCTGCTCGGCGAGGCCAACTGGTGGGCTCCACGGCCGCTACGGGCCGTGTTCGACCGCCTGCGGATCCGGGAGGGTTCGTCGTAGGTTCGGGTCATGATCCTGGACGACCTCCGTGCCCGCCTCGACACCGCCTCCGTGCTCACGGACGCGGACGTGCTCGAGGGATACCGCCAGGACTGGGCCAAGGCCCCGGCCCCGGGGATGCCGCTCGCCGTGGTGCGCGCGCGGTCGACCGGGGACGTGCAGGAGGTCATGCGCTGGGCGAGTGCGCACGGCGTGCCGGTGGTCCCGCGGGGGGCCGGTTCGGGGCTGTCCGGGGGAGCGACGGCGGTCGAGGGCGGGATCGTGCTGTCCACCGAGCTCATGCGCGACATCGACGTCGACCCGGTCACCCGCACCGCGACAGTCCAGCCGGGTCTGCTCAACGTCGAGGTCAAGCGGGCCGTCGCCGAGCACGGACTCTGGTATCCGCCGGACCCCTCGTCGTACGAGATCTGCTCGATCGGCGGCAACATCGCCACCAACGCCGGCGGTCTGTGCTGCGTGAAGTACGGGGTGACGACCGACTACGTCCTCGGGATGACGGTGGTGTTGGCCGACGGCACCGCGGTGCGACTGGGCGGCGCGCGGCTCAAGGACACCGCCGGGTTGAGCCTGACCAAGCTCTTCGTGGGGAGCGAGGGCACGTTGGGGGTGGTCACCGAGATCATCGTGCGGCTCATCCCCGAACAGCCGCCCCGTTCCACCGTGGTGGGGATCTTCCCGGACGTGGTGGCGTGCAGCGACGCCGTCCTGGCCGTCACCCGCCGGATCCGCCCGGCGATGCTCGAGTTCATGGACAACGTCTCGATCCGGGCCGTCGAGGCGGACCTGAGGATGGGCCTGGACACCTCGGCCGGTGCGATGCTGCTGGCCCAGTCCGACCTCACCGGACCCGACCGCGCGGCCGAGACGGAGTTCATGGCCGAGGCGTTCCGCACCCACGGCGCGAGCGAGGTGTTCGCGACCGACGATCCCGAGGAGGGGGAGCAGTTCACGGTCGCGCGTCGGGCCGCGTTCACCAGCCTGGGCAAGACCGGGACGCTGCTCCTCGAGGACGTCGGCGTGCCGTTGCCCGCGCTTCCCGAGCTGGTCGCCGGGATCGAGGAGATCTCGGCCCGGCGTGATGTGCCGATCGCCCTGGTCGCCCACGCCGGTGACGGCAACACGCACCCGATCATCGTGCTGGCCGACGACGACCCGGACCGCGCCCACCGGGCCCAGGCGGCGTTCGGTGAGGTGATGGACCTGGCGATCGGGATGGGCGGGACGATCACCGGCGAACACGGCGTGGGACGACTCAAGGCGCCGTGGCTGCCCGCCCAGCTGGGCGAGGACGTGATGGAGTTGAACCGCCGCATCAAGACGGCGCTGGACCCGCAGGGGATCCTCAACCCGGGGACGATGTTCTGACGTCACCGGGGCGGCGGTCCGCTCGCGGGGCTACTGCGCGACCTCGTCGTCGTCGACGTTGTTGTGGTCGCCGCCGCCGCCGCCGCCG